>UROL01000013.1 GCA_900549495.1 uncultured Eubacteriales bacterium
GTCTCGTGGGCTCGGAGATGTGTATAAGAGACAGGGCTTTTTTATTGTGTAAGGTGCTAAAAACCGGGGGTGCGAATTTTACTTATTAAACAAAGTTTAATAAGTATATTGACAAGCGGAGCCTGATGTTATATTATGCAATTGCACAAGAAAGCCGCTGGTAATGGTATTATTTAACGGTTTGTCTAACTTTTAAGGAGGCTGTATATGAATACAAAGAAGCGAGGGAGAACTGCCTACCTCTATATCCTTCCGTTTTTTTTAGTTTTTTTAATTTTCAAACTCTACCCGATTCTCTACACCTTCGTCCTCAGCTTCTGCAACATGGATTTGCTCTCCGGGGACCTGACCTTTGTGAAGCTGGCCAACTATAAGCGGGTGCTGAACTCCCCCTTCTTCTATCGCTCCATCGGCAACACCCTGCTGATTTGGATTATGTCCATCATCCCCCAGCTGACCCTGGCCTTCTTCCTGGCCATGCTGATGAGCAACCGGTGGCTCCGGGGCCGGGCAATTTTCCGCAACGTCTATTTCTTCCCCAACCTGGTCACCTCCGTCACCATCGGTCTGCTTTTCGGTGCCCTGTTCAGCTATCCCGGCGGCGCCATCAACAGCATCATCAGCGCCCTGGGGCTGAAGGCAGTGGACTTCCAGAACCGGCCCATGCTGGCCCGGATGGTTATCGCCATTGCCATCTGCTGGAAGAACTTCGGCTTCAACATCATCTATTTCACCGCCGGTATCAACTCCATCTCCGACGAGGTGCTGGAGGCCGCCAGAATTGACGGTGCCAACGCCTGGCAGACCACCATGAAGGTCACCATCCCCCTGATGCGGCCCATCCTGATTTACGTGATGGTCACCTCCATCATCGGCGGCCTGCAAATGTTCGACGAGTCCAAGCTGGTGTTCACCAGCGTCCCCGGGGATGCCACCACCACCATGATCAAATACATGTACGACTCCGCCTTCGTCCGCTCCCAGTTCGGCTACGGCGCTGCCTGCGCATATGTGATTTTTGTCATCATCATGATTTTCAGCGCCATCTCCATGTTCATCACCCGGGAAAAGAAGAGGTAAGCATTATGAGAAACAATACCCAGGCCTCCGTGTCTTCCATCCTGTTCCGGCGGAATCTGCTTCGTTTCCTGGCGAATCTGTTCTGCTTCCTGGTGGCGATTTTGGCGTTTTATCCCTTCTTCGTCATGGTCATCTCCGCCAGCCACGACAATTTCAACATCATGTCCAAGATAAACGTGCTCCCCGGCACCAAGCTGGTTGAGAACTACCAGCGCCTGACCCGGAACATCAATATCTTCAGCGGCATCAAAAACAGCCTGTTCCTATCGGTGTGCGTCACCCTGGTGGAGACCTATTTCGCCGTAATGGCCGCCTACGCCTTCTCCAAATTTCAGTTCCGGTTCCGGAACTTCCTGTTCGGGGTGGTGCTGGTGTTTATGATGCTGCCGGGACAGATCGGCATCATCGGCTTCTACAAGGAAGTCCAGGCCATGCACCTGATGAACAGCTACATTCCCCTGATTGTCCCCTCCATTGCCAACTGCTTTGCCGTGTTCTTCTATAAGCAGTATATGGACACCAGCCTTCCCTCGGAGCTGATTGAGGCGGCCATCATCGACGGCTGCCGGGAGATTGACATTTTCCACCGGCTGGTGGTGCCCATTATGCGGCCCGCCATGGTTACCCAGGCGGTGCTGACCTTCATCGGCACCTGGAACAGCTACCTGAATCCCCTGATTCTGCTCAACGACAAGTCCAAGTTCACCCTGACGCTGCTGATTGCCACCGTCCGGGACGCCACCCACGCAGACTACGGTGCCCAGTACCTGGGCATGGTAATCTCCGTCATCCCCACCATCGTTATCTACTGCTTCGGCTCCAAGACCATTATGGAGAAGATTACCGTGGGTGCGGCGGTGAAGGGCTGATTTACCCGGTTCATTCGGAATCCCCCGGATTCTGATGAAATAAACAATCCAAAATTGAATGGAGGAAATTCAAATGAAAAAAGCGCTTTCCCTGCTCCTGGTTCTGGCAATGGTTCTGAGCTTCGCCGTTTACGGCGTGCAGGCCAGTGCAGAAGCCGACACCGAGCTCACCGGCACCCTGACCTACTGGACCTACACCGACAATGCCTATCAGCTGACCACTGAATTTGCCAAGAAGTACCCCAACGTCACCGTGGACGTGCAGGTCTTCGGCGGCGACGAGTACAAGACCAAGATTCTCACCGCCCTGCAGGACGGCACCAATGTCCCCGACATGTTCGACCTGGAAGAGGGCTATGTCTACGAATTCCTGGACAGCAGCCTGATTGCCGACCTGTCCTATGTGGACATTGAGAAGCTCACCGAGAACTACTACGCCTACCAGCTGGCCTCCATGAAGGACTCCAACGGCAACTTCAAGTGCCTGACCTTCATGTCCAACCCCGTGCTGTTCTGGTACCTGCGGGATGCCTGCGAGAAGTGGCTGGGCACCTCCGACCCCGCTGAGATTTCCGCTATGATTACCTCCTGGGAGGATATGCTGGCCCTGCAGAAGAAGGTCTGGGACGCATCCGAGGGTGAGGTTGCCGTGTTCGGCACCATCGGCGAGATGCCCAAGGTCTCCGCTTTCTCCTTCGATCCCCTGGTTCAGAATGGGGAGCTGGTAATTTCCGAGGACTGGGTTGGCCTCATCGACGACATGAGAAACTTCTACGAGAGCGGCGTTGACCCCGAGTACGGCTCCTGGTCCGGCGAGTGGGCCACTGCCTGGAACGCCGGCAAGCTGCTGTTCCGTGCCATGCCCTCCTGGGACTTCTTCACCGACTGGTCTGTGAACGAGGGCAACGTGGGCGTTGCCGTTCCCTTCAAGGCTTCCTTCGAGGGCCAGACCTGCCTGTGCGTTTACAACAAGTCCGACAAGAAGGACCTGGCCGGTGAGTTCGTGAAGTTCATCGCCTCCGACGAGTTCCAGATTGCCAATATGGAGAACAACAACCAGGTTCCCGCTTCCAGAACTGCCATCGAGGCCCTGGCCGAGACCAACAGTGACCCCAAGTTCGGCGGCCAGAACCTGATTGCCACCTTCGGCGAGGTCCTGGAGAACGTGGAAGCCATCACCCCCGACAAGTACACCAGAAGCGTGCAGAACCTGTTCCAGAAGACTGCCTCCAACGGCATCAAGGCCGGTGAGGACAACGACACCATTCTGGCCAACTTCAAGGCTGCTCTGGCTGACCAGTACCCCGAAGTCGTGATTAAGTAAACATACCGCAGCATATCCGGAGGGGAGTTCATTCTCTCCGGATATCCTGCTTTTCCCCGCCGGAAATTCCCGGCTCCCTTCTTAAAAAAAGTTGAAAAACAGGGAGCCGGGCTCTATCCTCCCACCAAAAATTATGATATGATTGTCATAAGGAAAAATTTGGAAGCCCCCCGGGCTGTCCAAATCAAAGGAGGTAACTTCAGTGGAAATCGACCACATTCAGCTGAAAAATATCAACAGGCGCTCGGTGCTGAACTACATCCGCAAAAACGGCTCCGCCACCAAGGCCGGTCTGGCCTCCGCCACAGGGCTGACCTTTGCGGCCATCAAAAAAATCCTGGACGAGCTGGAATCCATGAAGCTGGTTCGCTGCTCCGGGGTAGAAAAAAGCGGCCTGGGCCGCAACTCCGTTGTGTACGAAATCAACGGAGACTATGGGTATATCGTTTCGGTTTATGTAAACCGCAAAGCCATTCACGTTGCCGTGGTGAACGTCCGGGGCGTGATTATCAGCAAGCAGAAGCTGCCCATGGAAAACAGGGAGCTGACGCAGCAGGAATTGATTGAGGATATATTGCAGTCCGTCCGGGAGGTTATCCGGGAGTCCGGGATTGCTGAACATAAATTTATCGGCCTGGGGCTGGGTGTCCCCGGCCCTATTGACCTGGAGCGGGGGCTGATTCTCACGCCCCCCAATATGCCGGTGCTTCGGTATCTGCCCATGCGGGAAATCTTAGAGGCAAAGCTGGCTCTGCCGGTGTACCTCCACAAGGACACCAATGTCCTGGCCCTGGGGGAATACTGGCACGGCTGCCACAACAGCGAGCACAGCCTGGTGTATCTGGACGTGGATATGGGTCTGGGCACCGGCATGATTCTCAACGGAAAAATTCATGTAGGTGCCGACGGCAAGGCCGGAGAGTACGGCCATGTGACCATCGACCCCCACGGCCCCCTGTGCAAGTGCGGCAACCACGGCTGCCTGGAGGCCATGGGCTCCGGCCTGGCGGTGCTCCGGGATTTCCGGGAGCAGCTGGAAGCCCTGCCGGAGCATCCCCTGTATAAAAAGCGGAACGATTTGGTGATTGCCGATGTAATTGGGGCCATCCAGAGCAACGACATGACCGCCATCTCCATTGTCAACCAGGCTGCCTACAATGTGGGCATCGGCGTGGCCAACCTGATTAACTTCCTGGACCCGGAGGTGGTGGTGCTGGGCGGCCTGTGCATCCGGAATTTCCGGGGGATGTTCGACATCATCTCCAACGTGGCCCGGGAGCGAATCATGAAAAACAATCTGGCCGGAAACATTGTCCGCTCTCAGCTGGGCATGGATGCCGGTGTGGTGGGCTGCGCCGAGGTGGTTATCGACCACTTCTTCCAGAACGCCGTAAACGAACTATGGAATAAAAATCAGGAGTAATTTTTATGATGCTGACCCCCTCTTCCGCCTGCAACTGCCGCCCCTGGGCCGAGACCCGGGGAAACATCACCTGCTACCGGATGCAGGTAACAGACCCCAACGCCCCCCAGCAGGATGCCGGGCTGAATGCCGACACCCAGACGGACCAGGCCTCTACCCTGGCCTGGTTCACCCTCCCTGCCGGGGAGGCTCGGGACATCACCGCCGTCTACCAGCACAAAAGCTGGTGGCTTCGCCCCGGCTTTCCCAAAGCCCCGGGGGAGGTTCCCCGGCGCAGTCAGCTGGTGCTGTGGCAGAAGGAGGGGGAATATGCCGCCCTGCTGGCGGTGTGCTCCCAGGTCTATCGGGGGGATTTGGAGGGCACCCCGGAGGGAATCCGGGTTTCCATTTCCGCCAACGGCTGCCCCGGGGACGACTCTGCCCCGGTGGTATGCTGCGCCGGGCAGGGGCCGGATCCCTATCGCCTGACGGAGGCACTGGTGCAGGCCGCCCTGGAAAGCCAGGGGCGGCTCCACGCCCTGCGGAAGAACAAGACATTCCCCCGGATGTTCGAGTATTTCGGCTGGTGCACCTGGGATGCCTTTTATCACAAGGTCAACGAAAAGGATATCCTGGCCAAGCTGGAGGAGTTCCGGCAGAAGGACGTGCCCCTGGGCTGGCTGCTGATTGACGACGGCTGGTCCGATGCGGACTACGAATCCAAGCGGCTGAATTCCCTGGGGGCTGCCCCGGAGAAATTCCCCCAGGGCATCGGGCACACCGCCCGGGTGGCCAAGGAGCAATACGGCCTGCATCAGGTGGGCGTGTGGCACGCCCTGATGGGCTACTGGGCAGGGCTGAACCCCGGCACCCCGCTGTTCCGTCAGTGGGAGCACTGGCTGATGGCCCGGGGGGAAGACCATGTGCTGATTCCCCAGGAGGAAACCGTATATGATTTTATGAGCCAGTGGCATTCTAAGCTGGCCCAGGAAGATGCTATAGACTTTATCAAGGTGGATGGCCAGGGCAGCGCCTCCATCTATTACAAGGGGGCAGCGGACTACCGCCACACCGCCGAATATCTCCGGGGGCTGGAACGCTCCGCCCATGACCATATGGGGGACAACCTTATCAACTGTATGGGCATGGCCCCCCAGTGCATGTGGCTCCGGGAGACCTCCTCCCTGTCCCGCAGCAGCGACGATTTTGTGCCCCAGGTGCCCCACGGCTTCCGGGAGCATATTTTGCAGAACAGCTTCAACTCCCTGCTTCAGGGCCAGTTCTACTGGGGGGACTGGGATATGTTCTGGAGCGACCACCAGGAGAATTTCCAGAACTCCGTAGCCCGCAGCGTCAGCGGCGGCCCGGTGTATTGCAGTGACCCGCTAGGCAAAACTGACCCGGCGGCCATTCGCCCCCTGATTTCCCGGGATGGCCGGGTGAACCGCTGCGACGGCGTGGGGCTGCCCACCCTGGACTGTCTGCTCAGCGACCCCCTGACCCGAGAGGGCCTATTTAAGATTTTCAACCCCAGGGGGAAGGGGTACGCCCTGGCGGCCTTCAATATCTCCTCCCGGGAGCACACCATTACCGACCGGCTGGAGGTTTGCCAGATTCCCGGCCTGGCCGGAGGGGAATGGCTGGTCTACCGCTACTTTGGCCGGAAGCTGGAGGTTCTGACTCCGGCGGCGGGGATTTCCCTGACGCTGGCGCCCAACCAGGCAGAGCACCTGCTGGTGCTGCCCAGGCAGCCCCATGGCCAGTTCATCGGCGACCCGGAAAAATACCTCTGCGACTGCACCGTGCTGGAGCAGCACGCCACCCGGGAGTGCCTTACCGGCACCCTCACCGCCTCCCCGAAAATTCTCTTCCAGGCCGATGCCGCCCCCAGGGCGGTGCTGGTGGAGGGGCAGCCGGTGGCCTTTGCCCCCGGGGACGGCTTCTATGAAATTTCCTGGGAGGGCACCGGAAGGATACACATTCAGGTTCTGTTTTGAAGGAGAACCCTATGGCTGTAATTGGCATTGACATTGGCACCACCTCCATCTGCGCTCTGCGGATGGAGCAGGGACAGGTGCAGCAAGTAAAAAAGCAGAGCCACGGCTTTTTGGATGCCCGGCTCTATACCCAGAACCCGGAGGAAATTCTTGCCACGGTGCGCCGCCTGACTGAGGCCCTTTGGAGCAGCCAGGTGACGGACATTGCCATCTCCGCCCAGATGCACGGCATTCTGTTTACGGATGCCCAGGGCCGGGCCGTCACTCCCTTCTATACCTGGAAGAATTCCTGGGGTCATCAGGCCATGGAGGGCCGGACGGTGGCCCAGTATTTGGCCCAGCAGACCCGGGGCCGGGTGCTCTCCGGCTATGGCCTGTGTACCGCCTTCTGCCTCTGCCGCCGGGGAGAAATTCCCCAGGAGGCCGCCTCCCTATGCAACATCGGCGACTATGTGGCCATGGGGCTGACCGGTACCCGGAGGCCGGTGATGAACGTCACCATGGCCGAAAGCCTGGGGGGCTTCTCCCGGCAGGACGGAGATTTTCAGCGGCCGGTGCTGGAGGCCCTGGGGCTGCGGGAAGCTCTGTTCCCCCAGGTGCAGCTTCGGGACCATATCTGCGGCAGCTACCGGGGTGCCCGGGTTCACGCCGCCCTTGGGGATAACCAGTGCAGCTTCCTGGGCAGCGTATCGGACTACCGGCGGGACGTGTGCATCAACGTGGGCACCGGCCAGCAGGTCTCCTGCTACAGCCTCCAATACATCGAGACAGCGGACACCGAGGTGCGCAGCTTCTTCCACCTGGGCTGGCTGTATGTGGGCGTATCCCAGAACGGCGGCAAGGTCTATGAGCGGCTTATCCGGATGATTGAATCCCTGGTGGCCCTGTACACCGGGGAGCAGGTGGACGGCTATGCCAAAACCCAGCAGCTCTGGCAGCAGCGGGGAGCCATGGCCGGAATCCCCCGGGTAACCCCGGCGCTGTATGGCCCCATTGGCAGCTGCCCGGCGGGCAGCGTACTGCTGGAAGGACTGGAAGAGGGTCAGGATGCCCTGGATTTGGTCACCGGCTATGTGGACGGCATGGCCCAGGAGCTGGTGCGGCTGTACCGGCAGCTTCCCGCCGCCGTCCGGGAGGGCAAGACCAGGTTCTTTGCCGCCGGAAACGGCATCGTCCGCAACCCCATTTTGTGGGTGCTGACAGAAGAGAAATTACAGAAAAGAATTGAAAGAGAATGTCGGGACGAGGCCGCCGCCGCGGGGGCCGCCCTGTACGTCACGGAGGAAACATGAAAATTATTGTGGGAATTGACATCGGCGGCACCAAATGTGCCGTGACATTTGCGGCACCCCAGGGCGACCGGTTTGATTTCCTGGACAAGGTCAAGGAGCATACCATCACAGACTCGCCCCAGCAGGCCATCGCCCGCTTTATCACCCTGATTCAGGAGAAGCTGGAACAGAACCCGGACTGGGAGCTGGTGGCCATTGGCATCTCCTGCGGCGGCCCCCTGGATGCCAGGAGAGGGCTGATTCTGGCCCCGCCCAATCTGCCCCTGTGGGACAATGTGGATATCTACACCCCCTTAAAGCAGGCCTTCGGGGTTCCCGTGGCCATGGAAAATGATGCCAACGCCTGCGCCCTGGCCGAGTGGGTTCATGGTGCCGGCAAGGGCACCCAGAATATGGTGTTCCTGACCTTCGGCACCGGCATGGGGGCGGGCCTGATTCTGGGAGGCAAGCTGTACACCGGTACCAACGACATGGCCGGTGAGGTTGGCCACATCCGCATGGCCCAGGATGGGCCGGAGGGCTACGGCAAGCGAGGCTCCTTCGAGGGCTTTTGCAGCGGCGGCGGCATTGCCAAGCAGGGCTGCATGGCAGCGCAGCTGGCCTTCGCCCAGGGAAAAACCGTGGGCTTCTGCGCCGGGCCGGAGGATTTGGAGAACATCACCGCCCAGGGCATCGCCAAGGCCCTGAGCCAGGGAGACCCCTGGGCCCAGAAAATCTATGAAACCGTGGCCGAAAAGCTGGGCATGGGGCTGTCCGTGCTCATTGACATTCTCAATCCGGAGGTGATTATCATCGGCAGCATCTTCGCCCGGCAGGAGCAGGTGCTTCGGAGCCGGATGGAGCAGGTCATCCGCCGGGAGGCCCTGCCTCACAGCGCCGCCGTCTGCCGAATCTGCCCCCCCGGCCTGGGGGAGAAAATCGGCGACTACGCCGCCGTCACCGTGGGCCTGATGAAATACCGCAATCCGTAAAGGAAGGGCTTTGCTTATGAAATTACTGAACAATCTCTATCAGGTGGGGGGCACCTCCCTGTCCCATGGCTTCGATGCCTCCGCCTATTTGCTGAAGGATGCCCAGGGCTACCTGCTCATCGACTGCGGCACCCCGGAGGGGTATGCCCAAATTGTCCAAAATATCCGCAGCCTGGGGGTAAACCCCGGGGAGATTCATACCATTCTGGCCACCCACGGTCACTACGACCACGTGGGTGCGGCCAACCTGTGGCGCAGAGACTTCGGCTGCCGCCTGCTGATTCACCCCCTGGACCGGGAGCAGGTGGAGGCGGGGGACTCTGCGCTGACTTCCGCTTCCCTGCTCTACGGCGTAGAGGCGGCACCCACGGTGGTGGACGGCGTGCTGGACACCGGGGATGTCTTCCCGGTGGAGGGGGGCAGCCTGGAGGTGCTCCACACCCCGGGCCACACCCGGGGCTCGGTGGTGTTCATCCTCACCCAGGGGACGGACCGGGTGCTGATTGCCGGAGACACCATCTGGGGCGGCTACAGCGAAAAGATAGGCTCGGACGAAGGGCTATGGCGGGATTCCCTGGCCCGGATTACCGCCCGGCACTACGACTACTATACCTTCGGCCACATCGGCCCCCAGCTGCTGGCCGATGCAGACCGGCGGCTGGCAGAGGCCAGAATGCAGTTTGCCAACTACTATAACCCCTGGTTCCGGCGCTTCGACCAGCACTACCGCTACTAAATACGGAGGACACCCCTATGCAGAATAAAATCATGCTGATTACCTACCCGGACAGCTTCGGCAAGAATCTGAAGGAGCTGTACCAGGCCATCCACACCCATTTTGCCCGGGAGCTGGGGGCCATCCACATTCTGCCCTTCTACCCCTCCTCCGGAGACCGGGGCTTCGCCCCCATAGACTATCAGCAGGTGGCCCCGGAATTCGGCACCTGGGAGGACATAGACGCCCTGGCCAAGGACTATGAAATCATGGCGGACTTCATGATTAACCACCTGTCCAAGCGCTCCAAGGAATTCCGGGACTTTGTAGA
Source organism: uncultured Eubacteriales bacterium (assembly GCA_900549495.1). Taxonomy (GTDB): domain Bacteria; phylum Bacillota; class Clostridia; order Oscillospirales; family Oscillospiraceae; genus Faecousia. The sequence goes on from UROL01000013.1 coordinate 9,982, forward strand.
AAAGCACGATGCGTCGGAGTATGCCCATCTTTTCCTGCGCTTCCAGGACTTCTGGGAAAACGGCTACCCCACCCAGGAGGAAATTGACCTGCTGAACAAGCGCAAGCCCTGCGCCCCCTGCGTAGACATTTCCTTCCGGGACGGTACCACGGAAAAAATCTGGTGCACCTTCGACGATGAGCAAATGGATTTGGACTTGCGCCAGGATGCCGCCTGGGACTTTGTAAAGCGCACCCTGGACAATCTGGTGAAGCACCACATCCCCCTGATTCGTCTGGATGCCCTGGCCTTCGCCACCAAGAAGCCCGGCACCACCTGCTTCTTCCTGGAGCCGGATTTCTGGGAGCTGATTGGAAGGGTTCGGGACATGCTGGCCGGTACCGGAGTGGAGCTGCTGCCGGAAATTCACGACCACTACACCCGCCAGCTGGCCATTGCCCAGCATGGCTATTATGTATATGACTTTGTGCTGCCGGTGATGGTGCTGCATACCCTGTATACCCATAGCGGCACCCGGCTGCGCCACTGGCTGAACATCTGCCCCCGGAAGCAGTATACCACCCTGGACACCCACGACGGTCTGGGCACCGTGGACGTGGTGGATTTGCTGAGCAAGGAGGAGCTGGAAGCCGTCATCCAGCAGACGGAAAAATACGGTGCCAACTTCAAGTGGGACTATAGCAAGGACTCCCAGGGGGCCAAGGTGGTATACCAAATCAACTGCTCCTACTACTCCGCCCTGGGGGAGGACGACCAGGCCTATCTGCTGGCCCGGGCCATTCAATTCTTCACCCCGGGCATTCCCCAGGTCTACTACATGGGTCTGCTGGCCGGGCCCAACGACTACGAGCTGATGGAGCGCACCCATTATGACCGGAACATCAGCCGCCACAACTACACCCTGGAGGAAATTGACGAAAACGTGAAAAAGCCCGTGGTGCAAAAGCTGTGCGCCATGATGCGCTTCTACAATGCCCACCCTGCCTTCTCCGGAGAAATGACCCTGCCGGAGCAGCAGGAGGACGCACTGTGTATTCTCTGGCAGAAGGACGACGACCTGGTTCGCCTGGATGCCGACTTGAACACCAATGCCTTCACCATCTCCTATCAGGAAAAGGGAGAATGGAAGGAGCTCTCCCTGGAGGATGCCAGGTAAAGCCCCCTATGGGCCATTGTCCTGGCGCAGGGAGCTTCTTTCCTCCGGGACGGAAACGAAAAAAGGAGACAGTCCATGAATTCTGCTGAAAATCTCCCTATTTTATATGTGGCCGACTTTGCCGTGCTGGGCAGCAGCACCCAGGCCGTGACGGCAGCAGTGGAGCGGGCCCGGGCAGGAGAGCGGGTGGTGCTGATTACCCGGAACGCCTTCCTGGGGGAGGAGGTCTGTGCGCCTCTGGACTACCCGCCGGGGACAATACCGGATGCCTTTCTCCGGGAGCAGGAGGAGGCCTGCCTGGCGGCAGGGGTACACCTGCTGTACCAGTGCCAATACCTGGACACTCTCCCCGGCCCCCAGGGGGCACAAACCCTGCGTCTGGCGGGGAAATTCGGTCTGGCCGGGGTCACTGTCCGTCAGGTGGCCGACCTGCGGCTGGAATTCCGGGAGCGCACCTATCGGGCCTGGCTAACCCGGCAGGGAGCGCCGGAGGAAACCAAAATACTGGCGGTTCCTGTGCCGGAGGGGGCGGATATCCCCCACCGGCTGCTTTCCGCCCGGCAGCGCATCCTGGATGCCTACCGGGAAAGCTACGCCGGGGGCCCCTGGCTTCTGGGCCGCTTCGCCCTCCGGGGCGGGGAGGCTGTCCCTGCAACTCCCAAGGGCCCTGCCGGAAACCGGGTCACCCATGCCGTACTGGCAGACACCGGCCCGCTGATGGATGGACTGTACTGCACCCAGCCATGCTCCCCGGAGCTGGCGGGGACGGAAGAAAAATTCTGCGTGGTGGTGGCCGGTGGAGGTACCGCCGGTGCCATGGCGGCCATTGCCGCCGCCCGGCAGGGCCTTCGGACGGCGCTGATTGAGCCCAACTATGCCCTGGGAGGCACCGCCACCCTGGGGGGTGTCAGCGCCTACTGGTTCGGCAACCGCTACTGCGATACCCAGTGGCTGGACAGCCGGATGGAATCCATGCCCGGCACCCAGCCCGGGCTCTGGGGAAAGGCAGACAGCTGGAACCCGGATGTCAAGGCCACGGTGCTGCTGGAGGCGGCCCTGGAGGCCAAGGTGCAGATTTATTTCGGCCACACCGCCTTCGGAGTCTGGAAGGAGCAGGGGATTGTGGCCGGTGCGGCGGCAGCGGGGGCGGAGGGCATCCGGTTCCTTCGCTGCGACTACCTGCTGGATGCCACCGGGGATGGGGATCTGGCCGCCCTGGCAGGGGCCGACTGGGAGTATGGCGCCGGGGGCGACCAGCTCTCCTATTGGGCCTCTCTGGCCCAGTACCCCAACGCCCGGGACTACCGGAACAATTTTTCCGCCATGGCCCTGGCTTCGGACCCGGTGGATGCCACCCGATTCACCGTCACCGCCCGGAAATACGGCGAGGGGCTCTTTGACCACGGCAGCATTCCCTGCTTCCGGGAGAACCGCCACATCCGGGGCCGGTATCGGCTGACCCTCCGGGATTTGATGACCAATGCCCACCACCCGGACACCCTGTATACCTGCTTTTCCAACTACGACCCCAAGGGAAAGGTCACGGCGGATGCAGTCTACTGCGGCTGTCTGCCCCAGCAGACCGAAATAGAAATTCCCCTGTCCTGTCTGCTTCCGGTGGACAGCCAGGGCAGACCGGTGGAGCACCTGTATGTGCTGGGCAAGGCCATCAGCGCCTCCCACGATGTGTTCCCCAGCATCCGGATGCAGGCGGACTTGCAGCACCAGGGCAGTGTTCTGGGCAGCCTGATTGGCCGCTGTGTCCCCCTGGGCATCCGGCCGGAGCAGCTGCCCCCAGACCGGCTGCGCTCTGTTCTGCTTACCCTGTCCGACGACCCCCTGTCCGCCCAGGTGGAGGGGGCACTGACTCTGGCCCAAAGTGTAGCCGCCCTGGGAGCCCACACCCGCCGCCACTGGGTGGACATGGACTTTACCCAGCGGGAGACCCGGTTCCAGCCCTATCCCGCCATACTCTGCGCCAACAGCCAGGAGGTGCTGCCCATGCTGGCCCGGCAGCTGAGCCAGACGGCCATCCAGGAGGAGCGCCGGGCCATTCTCCGCTGCCAGCTCTGGCACGGAGACAGCAGCCATCTGGCGGAGTTTTTGGGACTGCTGAGCCAGGATTTGGCAGGGGATTCCCTGCCCCGGCGGCAGGGGCCCTGCACCTGTGCCCAGCTGCTTCCTGATCACGGCGTCATGCCAGAAATTGTCTACGACCTGAATACTCTGGCTTGGGTTTCGGGGGAGGTATCCGCCCCCTTCCGCCGGGTATACGCCCTGCTGCAAGCCGCCCCCCGGGATTACCATAGCCTGGAGGCGGGGATTTTTCCCTATATCGAATCCTTTGCCTATGTGGCCGCCCGGAACGGCAGCCCCAGGGTAGTGGATATGACAGAGGCCCTGAGCTATCTGCCAGAGCTGACCCAGGCGGAGCAGCTGCCCGAGGAGGACATTATGAAGCAGCGGCTGCTGATGCTGCGATACCTGCTCTGGCGGGCACTGGCGGAAAACGGCAGGGCCGCAGGCTGGCGAGGGCTGATTCACTGCCTGGAAAGCCCCATTCTGCCCCTGAAGCTCTCCGCCGAGACGACCCTGTGCCGTCTCACCGGTCTGCCCCGGGGCAACACCCCCGGCTGGTGGCGGGACTGGATGGAGCAGAACGCCCCTCACCTGCCCCAGGGCCGGGTGACGGAGAAAATATTCTAGGGAAGCCGGAATTCAGGCTTCCCGATGACAAGGAAGGACGTGCCCTTGTGAAAGAACTGTATATGATTGGCAATTCCCACATCGATCCGGTGTGGTTCTGGACCTGGGAAGAGGGAATGCAGGAGGTAAAGGCCACCTTTGCCTCGGCCCTGGAACGGATGGAGGAATATCCTGAGTTCCGGTTCACCTGCTCCTCCACCGCCTATTTGGAGTGGATTCAGCGGATTGACCCGGAGATGTTCGCCCGGATTCAGCACCGGGTGGCCCAGGGGCGGTTTGAGATTGTGGGGGGCTGGTTTGTGGAGCCGGACTGTCTGCTCCCCGGGGGCGAGGCCTTTGTCCGCCACGCCCTGTACGGCCAGCGGTATCTGATGCAGGCCTTCGGCAAGAAGTGCCGCATCGGCTTCAACATTGACTCCTTCGGCCACAACGCCGTGCTGCCCCAGATTCTGAAAAAATCCGGCATGGACACCTATGTGTTTATGCGCCCCCGGCTGGAGCAATCCCTGTTCCGGTGGCGGGGGGCGGATGGCAGCCGGGTGCAGGCTCTGGCCCTGCCCGGGGAATACACCACCTGGTTCCATGACCCCACCGTGAAAAACATCCAGACCGTACTGGCCCAGACCCCCCAGTGGGAAAAAATGGCCTGCTTCTACGGCGTGGGTGACCACGGCGGCGGGCCCACCATTGAGAATATCCAAAGCATCCAAGCCCTAACGGATGCCTTTGAAAATACCCGGCTGAAATTTGCCACCCTGGAGGAGTTTTTCCAAGACTGCACCCCGGCAGAGCAGCCGGAGCTGTCCGGCCCCTTTGAGAAAATCAACCAGGGCTGCTACAGTGTGGATGCTCCCTTCAAGTCCCTCTACCGTCAGGCGGAGCGCCGACTGGCCCAGGCCGACTGCCTGATGTCCATGGCCCGGCTGGCCGGGGAGGAATGGATGCCGGAGGCCGCCCAGATGGAGGGCCTGTGGAAGCAGGTGCTGTTCAACACCTTCCACGACACCTTCGGTGGCACTACCATACGCCAGGCCCGGGACGAGGCCATGATGCAGCTGGCCGGGGCCGCCGCCCAGGCGGGCATCCTCCGGGGCATTGCCATGCAGCGCCTCACCGCCCGGGTAGCCACCGGGGAATACGGCTTCCCCCTGTTTGTGGTGAACACCGCCGGAGAGGAATACCGGGGGCTGGTGGAGGCAGAGCTGGAATGGTTCTGCCAGGCGGAGCTGAAGCTGATGGACAGCCGGGGCCGGGAGATTCCCTACCAGCGCATCCACACCGATGCCAAGGTGCGCCACACCACCCTGGGGGGCAGAAGACGCTTTTTGTTCCAGGCCCGGGTTCCCGCCTATGGCGTGGAGGTATTCTACGTCTCCAAGGACACCCCCCGGCTGGAGCAGAACCACGACATGGCGGTACAAAATCCGGCCCTGCTGCTGGACAACGGCATCCTCCGGGCGGAATTTGATGCACAAACCGGCGCCCTGACGGCGCTGACCCAGCTGGCCACCGGCTTCCGGTGCACCGGCCCCCACCTCTGCCTGTATCAGGACCAGCGGGACTGCTGGGGCGGGCTACAGGGAAGAGTTTACCGGGACACCGGCATTGTCTTCACCCCGGACGGCATAGAAAAGATAGAAAGCGGCCCCCTGCGGGAGGTAATCCGGGTGCGCTGCCATTTCCAGGGCACCCTGGCGGAAATCCACTATATTCTGGAAAAGGATGCCGATGCCCTGGGAATGCGGCTGCTGCTGCGCTTCAACCACCCCTGGCACCTGATGAAGCTGGCCTTCCCCATAGAGGGCCGGAGGGAAACCGTGGCCCAAACCGCCTACGGAATCCATCGCCGCATTCACCAGGACGACACGGAATGCAACATGCAGGGCTTTGTGGACTGCTCCGCCGGGGATGGCAGCGGCCTGAGCGTGGCCAACAGCGGCCAATACGGCTTCAACCTAGAGGGGGATGCCCTACGCATCACCCTGACCCGAAGTGCCATCTTCGCCCAGGGCAACAGCCAGAACTGGTACAACCAGACGGAAACCTATGAATACACCGACCTGGGGGAGCACCGGGCGGAATTCCGAATTCGCCCCCACGGTGGCCCCATCTCCCTGCCCAGCCTGTACAGCCTGCGAAACCAGCTGGAACGGCCGGTGGAATATCTGATGGACACCGTCCACCGCCCCGGCCCGGGCATCCCGGCAGGGGAAAGCCTGGTATCCGTTGGGCAGGACAACGTCCTTCCGGTGCTGCTGAAAAAGCAGGAGGCAGGTCAAGGGCTGATTCTTCGGCTGCTGGAAACCCAGGGCCGGGACACCCAGGCAGCCCTTACCATCCTGGGCCGCCCCTTTACCGTAGCGGTGGGGGCCTGGGCCATTGAAACCTACCTGTATGAAAACGGAACACTGACACCTACCAATCTTCTGGAAGAACCGGAGAACTGACCCGGAAAGGAACACAGTATGGAAAAATCCAAGAAAATGTATATGATTGGCAACGCCCACATCGACCCGGTATGGCTCTGGAACTGGCAGGAGGGCTTCCAGGAAATCAAAGCCACCTTCCGCTCCGCCCTGGACCGGATGCAGGAATTCGACGACTTTATCTTCACATGCAGCGCCGCCTGCTACTACGAGTGGGTGGAGCAGAACGACCCGGAGATGTTTCGGGAGATTCAGGCCCGGGTGGCCGAGAGCCGCTGGGTGCTGGCCGGGGGCTGGTGGATTCAGCCGGACTGCAACGCCGGGTGCGGGGAGTCCTTCGTCCGTCAGGGGCTGTACGCCCAGGGCTATTTCCAGGAAAAATTCGGAAAAATCGCCACCTTCGGCTACAATGTGGACAGCTTCGGACACAACGGAATGCTGCCCCAGATTCTGAAAAAAAGCGGCATGGACGGCTATGTGTTTATGCGCCCCGGCCGCCACGAAAAGCATCTGGAGGGGGAGACCTTCACCTGGCAGTCCCCGGACGGCTCCCAGGTCATGGCCTATCGGATTCCCTTTGAATACTGCTCCTGGCCGGAGCAGCTCACCGGCCATGTGGAGCGGTGCGCCAATCTGATGAAGCAGGACGGAGATCGGATGATGAGCTTCTACGGCGTGGGCAACCACGGCGGAGCCCCCACCGTCCGCAATATCGAGAGCCTGCACCAGCTGAACCGCCGGGAGGATTTGCCGGAGCTGGTGCTGTCCTCCCCGGACCGGTATTTCCAGGATGTCCGGGCCAGTGGGAAGGGGCTGCCAGTGGTAAATGGGGAGCTGTTCCACCATTCCTCCGGCTGCTACAGCGCAGAAATGCGTATCAAATCTGCCAACCGGAACACCGAGGCAAGGCTCCTGGAGGCAGAGACCCTGGGTGTGCTGAGCCATCAGCTCTTCGGCCTGGACTACCCCCGGCAGGAGCTGACCAAAGCATGGAAGGCGGTGCTGTTCAACCAGTTCCACGACATTATGGCGGGCACCTGCATCAAGTCCGCCTGCGAGGATGCCTTGCAGGAATTCGCCTACGCCAAGACCATTGCCGACCACGCCGCCAATGGGGCACTGCAAAAGATGACCTGGAAAATCGACATTCCCAAGGAAGAGGGAATGCGCCCCCTGGTGGTGTTCAACCCCAATCCCTTTGCCGCCCGGCTAGCGGTGGAGGTGGAGATGGTCACCCCCAAGGAGCACACCGTGCTCCTGGACTGGGAGGGGCGGCAGATTCCCTATCAGCTGGTTCAGTCCGAGGCCTCCTGCAATGGCCGCAGCCGGATGGTATTTGTGGCCGACCTGCCCTCCCTGGGCTATGGGGTCTACCGGCTGGCCCGGCGGGAGGAGATGGAAAATCCCCAGCCGGGGCCGGAAAACACCCTGACGGCGGAAAACGAATTCCTCAGCCTGACCATTGACGAAAATACCGGATACATTTCCTCCCTGGTGAACAAGGCGGATGGCACGGAGTTCTTCCGTCTCCCCGGGGCGGTGCCCACGGTAATCCAGGACGACAGCGACACCTGGTCCCACGGAGTGGTGAATTTCAACCAGGTAATTGGCCGGTTCCACCTGGACAAGGTGTTCTGCCTGGAGGACGGCAGCGTTCGCAAGGTCATCCGGGGGGGATACAGCTACGGCGGCTCCCACATCCGGCAGGATTTCACCGTGTATAAGGATTTGAATTATGTGACGGTGAAGGTCCGGGTGGACTGGCATGAGCAGCTGCGGATGCTGAAGCTCAGCTTCCCGGTGCAGCTGAACTATCTCCGGGCCTCCTATGAGATTCCCTATGGGGTGGCCCAGCGGGAGCCCAACGGGCAGGAATTCCCCATGCAGAATTTCATGGATATGGAGGGCACCAACCCCGGTATGGAAACCGGGATTGCCGGGCTGTCCATCCTCACCGACACCCGCAGCGCCTGCTCCACCCTGAACAAGGATGCCTGCATCACCGTGCTGCGCAGCCCGGTATTTGCCCATCATGAGCCCTATCAGCGCCGGGAGGAGCTGGAATACGACTACATCGACAACGGCGTTTCGGAATTTACCTACTACCTCTACCCCCACACCGGCAGCTGGGAGGATAGCCAGACCATGCTTTTGGCCAGAAGCATCCAGCACCGGCCCATTGCCCTGTTCGAAACCTATCACCCCGGCCCCCTGCCCCAGTCCAGCTCCTTCGCCCAGGTACAGGGCGGCCACGCCATGCTCTGCGCCATGAAGCTGGCGGAGGACGGCAGCGATACGCTGATTCTCCGGCTGCGGGAGACTGCGGGCCTGGGCGGCAAGGCCAAGGTGACCCTGGGCTTCCGAAATTGGGAGGCGGAGCTGGCATTCGCCCCCTGGGAAATCAAGACCCTGCGGGTGGCCCCGGATGGCCAGTGGCAGGAAACCGACCTGCTGGAACGCTAAGGAGGCTGCCATGCTGGAAGCGGAAAAGAAAGCCCTGGCCCAACTCCTGTCTCTTATACACATCTCCGAGCCCACGAGACCGAGGCTGATC
>UROL01000014.1 GCA_900549495.1 uncultured Eubacteriales bacterium
AAGGCTATTCGTCGGCAGCGTCAGATGTGTATAAGAGACAGGTGCGTACCATTCAAATGGGTACTTGTGAAACCGCAAGGGTGCGGGCGATTTTCATCGCCCCTACGAAACCCAGAGGATTTGACATCTCACCATAGTACCGTTTCGGGTGGCGGGGAGGCGCCCGACGAACACGTGTAAAAATACATAAAAGGAGAAACATTCCCATGGATATGACCCTAGAATCCTGCCGCACCTTTGTAGAGGTGCTGGCATCCAACGCACCCGCCCCCGGCGGCGGCGGCGCTGCCGCTCTGGTTGGCGCCATTGGCACCGCACTGGGCAATATGGTTGGCTCTCTCACCGTTGGCAAGAAGAAATACGCCGAGGTGGAGGCTGAAATCGTTGCCCTGAAAGCCACCTGTGACGACCTGCAAAAGCAGCTTCTCGACCAGGTGGAGGCTGACGACAAGGGCTTTGTGCCCCTGGCCAAGGCCTATGGCATCCCCAAGGACGATCCCAACCGGGACACCATCCTGGAAGAAGCCACCGTCACCGCCTGCGCCGTGCCCATGCACATCATGGAGCTGTGCTGCCAGGCCATCGATGCCATTGAGGTGTTTGCCGCCAAGGGCAGCCGTCTGGCTGTTTCCGATGCAGGCTGCGGCGCTGTCTGCTGCAAGGCCGCTCTCCAGGCTGCTTCTCTGAACGTGTTCATCAACACCAAGAGCCTGAAAAACCGGGATACCGCCGGTGCGCTGAACGCCAAGGCAAACAACATGCTGGATACCTACTGCGCCAAGGCCGATGCCATCTACGCTATGGTGCGGGCCAATTTCAATCAGTAATATTTTAGGAGGAAAAATCCAATGGCCAAACTGCTGCTGGGCAAGGAAGTTACCGATGCCCTGAATGCCAATCTGCAAACCCGTACCGCTGCCCTGCGGGAAAAGGGCGTTGTCCCCACCCTGGGTATCATCCGTGTAGGCGAGAACCCCTCTGACCTGAGCTACGAGAAGGGCGCTACCAAGCGTGCCGAGCTGGTGGGCGTCGCTGTGAAGAACTTCGTCCTGCCCGAGGATGCCACCAAGGAGCAGGTGCTGGCCGTCATCGATGAGGTGAATGCCGATGCTGCCATTCATGGTGTGCTCATGTTCCGTCCCCTGCCCAAGCACCTGAAGGCCGACCAGAACGAAATCTGCAACCGGCTGGATCCCAAGAAGGACGTGGACTGCATGACCCATATGTCCAACGCCGGTGTGTTCGAGGGTCTGAGCCTGGGCTACGCCCCCTGCACCCCCGCTGCCTGCATGGAGATTCTGGATTTCTACGGCATTGACTGCAAGGGCAAGAACGCCGTGGTCATTGGCCGCTCCCTGGTGGTGGGCAAGCCCGCAGCCATGATGCTCATGGGCAAGAATGCCACCGTCACCGTGTGCCACACCAAGACCGTGAACACCGCCGAAATCTGCCGCAATGCCGACATCATTGTGTCCGCTGCCGGTGTGCTAAACTCCCTGACCAAGGACTATGTCCGCCCCGGCCAGGTGGTGATTGACGTTTCCATCAACTGGGATGCCAACAAGCCCAATGCCAAGGGCGGCCTGGGCGGCATTGCCGGTGATGCCAAGTTCGACGAGGTAGAGCCCATTGTGGATGCCATCACCCCCGTTCCCGGCGGTGTGGGCAGCGTCACCACCTCTGTGCTGATGAAGCACGTGGTAGAGGCCGCCGAGAAAATCTGAATTCCATAGAAAAGCAGCTTCACGGGGTTGTCTCACAGACGTGAGGCAGCCCCGATTTTTCCCAAAATCCGGCGTATACTCCATTGAATCCGTTCATTTCTTCCTAATTCCGAGGTGTTTTTATGAAAAAACTGAACAATCTATCTGAGAGTGACTTTCTAAAGCTGCTCTTCGGCTTCTTCACCCTGGCCTTTTTGGTGGCTGCTCCTATGATGCCGGACCGGAGCAATATGCTTTCCGGCCTTTGGCAGATTGTCAGCCAGCCCAGCAAAATCTCCACCAACTATTTTGCCGTAGGCGGCTATGCGGCCACCTTCCTGAACATGGGGCTTGTGGCCCTGTTCTGTCTGGCACTGTATGTGCTCTTCGGGGCCGTGGCCAACAATGTATCCACCCTGGCCTTCCTGCTGACCCTGGGCTTTACCTCCTGGGGTATCAATGTGCTGAACATGTGGCCCAGCATTCTGGGCGTGGTGCTCTACAGCCTGGTAAAGCGGGAGAAGTGCAGCGCCAACGTCAATGCCATGCTGTTCTCCACCGGCATCGCTCCCTTGATTACCGAGCTGATGGTGCGCTACCCTTACGCCGAGGCTGTAGGCTTCCGGGTCTCCGGGGTGGCTCTGGCCATCTTCGTGGGACTGGCCATCGGCTTCTTCCTCCCCGCCGGTCTGGCCCATGCCCCCAAGGTGCACAAGGGATATGACCTGTACAATGCCGCTGTGCCTGTGGGCATGACTGCCTTCTTCCTCCAGGCTGTGCTGTATAAGTCCATGGGCGTGGCCCTGCCCGCCGCACCTGCCGCCGAAACCCTGACGGTTGCCTCCCGGGCTACGGCAAACACCTTCTGCCTGATTGTGTTCGGTCTGCTGGTGCTCATTGCCCTGGCCATGGGCTGCACCCCCAAGGACTACTGGGCACTGATGATGGACAAAGCCGAGGCCGCCAGCTTCTCCGCCACCTATGGCAAGGCAGCCTTCCTGATGAATGTGGGCGTATACGGTCTGTTTATTCTGGGCTACTACAACCTCATCGGCGGCACCTTCAACGGCGTGACCTTCGGCATCCTGTTCTGTATGCTGGCCTGCTGCAACTCCGGCTCCCATCCTGTCAGCGTACTGCCCATTATGCTGGGCTATGCCGCCGCCTCCTGGATTTACCAGGCTCTGTCCGGCGTGGCCGGAGGCACCTTCTCCGGTGCCATCAACGCCCAGGCCATTATGATTGGTCTGTGCTACGCCAACGGCCTAAGCCCCATCTCCCGGAAGTACGGCTGGGAGTATGCCTTCCTGGCAGCCATGATGCACTACACCCTGGTTACCTCCGTTCCCCTGCTCCATGGCGGCTACTGCCTGTACAACGGCGGCTTCACCGCAGCCTTTGTGTGCCTGCTCCTGATTCCCATTTTGGAGCGCTTCACCAAAACCAAGGCCCAGCGCCTGGCAGAGAAGACGGAGAATCCCTCCTAATACCAAACAATCCCCCATTTCACGGAGTTTCCGGTGAAATGGGGGATTTCCCTTGTTTTTTACACGTCCAGATAGCCGCAGAGCACCTTTAGGGTATTGTACACGCCGTCGATGTGGCTGCGCTCATAGCCGTGGCTGGCAAACACGCCTGCGCCGATCAGGCCGTGGCGGATATCGTAGCCCGCCCGGAGGGTGGCCTCCACATCGGAGCCATAGTGGGGGTAGACATCCACGGCGTAATCTGCGCCGGTTTTCTTGGCTGCTTCAATGAGCTTGCCCACCACCCCATAGCTATAGGGGCCACCGGAATCCTTGGCGCAGATGGAAACCTGCCGCTCGGTGCAGGTCAGGCCGTCGCCTACGCAGCCCATGTCCACGGAAATGGCCTCGGTTACCCCCTCCGGCACGCTGCCGCAGCCGCCGTGGCCCACCTCTTCATAGACGGTGATGTGGGCGTAAACCCGGCGGGTGGGGGTAAGCGCATTGTCCTTTACATACTTGGCAAAGCCCATCAGGATGCCCACGCTGAGCTTGTCATCCAAAAAGCGGCTCTTGAGGTAGCCGGAGGCGGTGCGGCGGGTGCGGGGATCGAAGCAGACCACGTCCCCCACCTCGATGCCCAGGGCCCGGACATCTGCGGCGGAGTGCACGTCCTCGTCCAGCACCACCTCGACACTGTCCCAGCTCCGCTTGGCATCGTTGTAGCCGCCGTTGACGTGGATGCTGGGGTCATGGAGCTGGCAGGTACCCTCGTAGACCTGGCCGCTGCGGGTATGGATGCGGACATTCTCCGCCTCGGCATTGTTGGCGTTCATGCCCCCCAGGTTGGTCAGCTTCAGGCAGCCGGTGCCCTTAATCTGGGCCACCATACCCCCCAGGGTATCGGCGTGGGCCTCCAGCAGCAGGGCATTGTCCGCCGCCTCTCCGCCGAAATCCACAATCACGCCCCCCTTGGCGGTAAGGTAGGCATTGAAGCCCATTTGCTGGAACTCCCCGCAAACCCACTTGGCCGCCCGGTCTGTAAAGCCGCTGGGGGAATCGATGGCCAGCAGCGCCGCCGTTTTTTCCCAGGCATAATCTGCATACTTCTTTTCAATCATGTGGTTTACCTCCCAAAAACATAGAAATGCCACACCCCTGCCACTTCCCGCATGGCGTGGTTTATCAGCTGGGACAGCCGGGATGTTTTCGCCGGGATGCCCTCAAAGGTCACCCCCAGCTTTTTTGCCATCAGGCTGGCCCGGAACAGATGGTATTCGCTGGACAAAATCGCCAGTCTATCCGGCCGGGTGCCGGTTTTTTCCTCAATCAGGTCCAGGCTAAAGCGAATATTTTCGTCGGTGGAGGTGGCCTTGTCCTCCATCCAGATTTGGCTCTCCGGAATTCCCAGCTTCACCAGCTGGTCGTGCATACTCTGGGCCTCGGTGATGGGCTCGTCCTCCCCCTGGCCGCCGGAGACAATGGCAATGGTATTGGGGTGGGCCTTCAGGTAGTCCGCCGCCTTATAAATCCGATCCCATAGGGAAACCGAGGGGCCGCTCTCCCGCACCTTGGCCCCCAGCACCACCACATAGGCCGCCTGGGGCTCTGAGGTGCCCAGGCTGGCACGGATAATAAAATACTCCGTAACGCAAAACAGCGCCAGGCCGCACACCAGGGCCACGGTGAACACAATGGTGGCCGCCCGTGCAAACCGGGGAAGCACCCGGCCCACCAGAGGCATCAGGCCATAGAACAGGAGAATGCCGATGATGCACACGCATACAAAGGCCGTAAAGCTGTAGCCCCGGAGAAACTCTGTACACACATATGCCGCCGCCCCAAAGGGAATGCAGGCCACCAGCGCCCCCAGGGAATGGGGCTTCTTTCCGGGCTTGGGGGCGCACTCCTTCTGCCTGGGCTGGCTTGCCTCCAGCGCTTTCTTTTGGGCAATGGATTTTCTCATAGCAGGTTCCTCTCGTGCATAGTTACCGTGGCTGCCGCTGCAATGGGGCCACACGGTTCCCCTATTTTACCACAGGCCCGCCGGTAATACAAGGCGTGGAATCTTTATATTTTTATGAAGATTGGCCGAAAAATGCCGCACAGCCCATGCTTTTGGGTGTGCGGCGGCGGTTATTTCACTTTTCTGGCCTTGGCGGCGGCGGCCTTGGCCTCGGCAATCATCTCCTGCTGCTGCCGGGTGGCAAAGGGCTCCAGCCGAGCCAGGTGGTTGTAGCGGCTGAACATAATCATTTTCCGTTTGCTCCGCACCGCCTCACTTCTGGTGGTAAGGATGATATGGGCACACTCCTTGATGATTTTGCAGTCATTGGAAATAATCTGCTGGGTGGCCCGCTCATATTTTTTCACATCCGGCTTGGCGGGCAGCTTGCACCCGGAAGCGAACAGCGCCCGCCCCCAAGCCTTCTTGTCATGGCGGCCGCCCAAAAATGCGAGTAAAGACATACAATAACCTCCGTATGGTCGGGGAAGGGGCAAAACCTCTTTCGTTTCTTTCCGGCTTCTATTATAGCATGGATTCCGGGAAAAAAACAGGACTATTTTTGTCTTGCCCTCTGATTTTTCAAAAATCCCCCCGGGCGGGAACGCCCGGGGGAGCAAAGGGCTTACTGCTGGCTGACGAAGGGATGCAAGGTCATGTCGGCGATATAGGGCCCGGCCTGGGGGAAGCTGCCGCACTTCAGGTCGATTTCCAGCAGGCGCTTGGTGCACTGCTGCAAATAGCCAATGGGCAGGCTGCCGTCCTTCACGGCGGCGATGATATCGTCGATATTGGCCTCACAGCCGGGCATCTGCACATCGTTGCCTGCGTAGACGCACAGGGGGCTGGAGGCGCTGGGGTATTTCAAATCCGGCTTGGCCAGTGCCGTAGCCACCTTGGGGTTGCTGGTGAACCAGTCGGTCATCACATAGCCCCGGAAGCCGCATTCCTCCCGGGCGTAGCAGGTGATGGAATCGTAGCAGTTGGCGCCGTGGACACCGTTAATCAAATTGTAGCTGGTCATAATGGTCATGGGCTGGGATGCCTGGATGCACACGCCAAAGTTGCGCAGGTAGATTTCCCGGATGGCCCGCTCCCGGATGTGGGCATTGCAGAACATACGGTTGTCTTCCTGGTTGTTGGCAAAATAGTGCTTGATGCTGGTGCCCACGCCGGGGTGCTTCTGCACGCCCCGGACATCTGCCGCCGCACACAGGCCGCTGAGCAGCGGATCCTCGGAATAGTATTCAAAGTTCCGGCCGCACAGGGGGTTGCGGTGGATATTCATGCCGGGAGCCAGCCAGACCCGGACGCCGAAGGTCTCCATTTCTGCGCCAACAATGTCGCCGCACCGCTCAATCAGCTCCAAATCCCAGGAGCTGGCCAGCAGCCAGGCAATGGGGATGGCGGTGCAGTACTGGTAGTAATCGATTTCCCCGGGCTGTTTTTCGCCATAGGAATCCCCTGCGCCGCCCATGGCCTGGGCACCGGGCAGGACATTGCCCTGAGCATCGGTGCGGAAATGGGCAAACAGCCGCAGACCGGCAGGGCCATCGGCATTGGTCATGTCCCGCACACCCCGGTAGGCCAGGTGCATACTGGTCTCACCGGCGGCACCGGGGACGGCCTTGGAGGCAGCGCCAATGACACTGTCGCTGTCCCGGGCAGCGCCCACGCACATCTGCGCCATTTCCTCCACGCTCAGCTGGGCCACCAGCTGCTCCATGGTGTATTTGCCTTCCCGCACCTCATCCATGGTGATGGTGTGCTCCGTTCCGGCAGGGGCCAGAGGGGCAGGCTCACCGGCATAGGTAACGGTGACGGTGGGAATGTCGCTGGCGGACAGGGAAATTACCGGGGCAGCAGCCCGCTCCTGGGCATCCTGAGCCGGGGCCCAGGGAGTGACACCCGCACAGGAGATTTCCTGGAATTCCTCGTCCAGGGGGCAGATATTCTTCACCTGCTTGGTGACGGCAGTTTCGTTCAGCCGAAGCAGAGCGGCCACATGGGTATCCCGGCTGTGGCGGCCCACACGGATGACATACTCGCCCTTTTCCAGCACATAGGCGGCCTTGGCAGGGTCATAGCTCTCCAGATTGGTCAGGTCGAAGGTAACTGTCAGGCTCTGGCTCTGGCCGGGCTGCAGCAGACGGGTCTTGCCGAAGCCGCACAGCACCTGCATGGGCTTTTCCAGGCCCTCTCTGGGGGCGGAACCGTAGACCTGCACCACTTCCCGGCCCGGATAGCTGCCTACATTCGCCACCTCTACACTGACGGATACGCTGCGGGCATCGGCAGTGGCGGAGAGAATCTTCTGGGTAAACTGGGTATAGTTCAGGCCGTAGCCGAAGGGGTAGACCGGCGTGACATTGAAGGTATCGAAATAGCGGTAGCCTACGAAGATGCCGTCCAGGTAGTATTCGTCATGCCAGTTGCCGTTGTTGTGGCTGAAGGTGGCGGAGGAGGGGTAGTCCATGTAGTTCTGCGCCCAGGTATCCGTCAGGCGGCCGCTGGGGATGGATTTGCCCAGCAGCACATCGGCCACAATGTGGCCGCCCATATTGCCGCTCTGAGAAATCAGCAGCATTGCATCCACCCCGGGGATGGCCTTCAGGGCAGCCGCATTGATAACGCCGCCCAGATTCAGCAGCAGCACCACATGCTTGTAGTTCTGCCCCAGGGCTGTAAGCAGGTCAATTTCCTCCTGGGTCAGCTCATAGTCTCCGGGGGCATCGTCCCGGTCGCTGCCCTCGCCGGAGTTCCGGGCCAGGACGTAAATGGCCAGATCTCCCTCTGCCTTCTGGAAGGGAGCCAATGCCTTGGGGACAAAATGCTCGTTGAACATGATGACGAATTCCGGCAGGCCCAGTGCCTCTGCCCGGCGGCGCACCTCGGCCATATAGGCCCCCTGCTCCTGCTGGATTGCCAAATCCTGGGCATTCAGCCAATCCTTGGTGGTGACGGTAAAGCCCGCTTCCTCCAATCCCTGCTCAACAGAGACCTGGAAACGGCTGTTGACCTCGCCGCTGCCGGTGCCGCCCTTTACCGTGGCCCGGGCACCGTTGCCATACAGGGCCACCTTTTGGGGGCCGGACAGGGGGAGCACGCCGTTGTTTTCCAGCAGAACCATGCATTCACCTGCAATGGCCCGGACGCTGTCGCTGTGGGCCCGCTCACTGGGAGTAACCTGGGGGCTGGTATTTGCATAAAAATGTGCCATATGATAAAAACTCCTTTCAAACTGGGGAAATTTCCGGATAGTGCTTGGGAATTTCAGAGAAAATCCGCCGTACCGGAGGATTTGTTTCGCACAGCCTCCTACTTATTATACAAAAAACATCCGAAAATAGCAACAGTTTTTGTTGATATTTATATTCCTCATTTTGATATGCAAAAGCCTCTCCCGGCGGGGAGAGGCTCCGTTCACTGATTCAGCTGGTACAGCAGGGCCAGACCCTTGCGGGTCATGTCCGGGTCGAAGACGTGGGGGTGCTTAATATACTCGGTGACGTATTTTCCGCCGCCGCCGGTGAGCAGCAGGGTCACCGGTGTGCCCAGCTCCTCCTCGATGTCGGCCACCAGGCCGTCCACCATGGCGGCTGCCCCCCGGACGGCCCCGGAGAGCATACACTCCCGGGTGTTCTTCCCCACCAGGTGCTCCGGAGGGGCCACCTCCAGTTGGGGCAGCTGGGCGGCCCGCTGGGCCAGGGCATTCAGGCAGGTTTGGATACCGGCGCAGATAATCCCCCCGGCGAACACCCCACCCGGGAGAATCAGGTTCAGGGTAGTGGCAGTGCCCAGGTCCGCCGTGACGGCGGGCAGCGGATACCGGGATGCGGCCCAGGCGGCATCCACCAGCCGGTCACGGCCCACCTTCTCCTTCTCCGGCAGGGCCAGGGTGAGGCCAGTCTTGCTCTGAGCCGTCACCAGCATGGGCTCCACCCCCAGCAGCGCCGTCACTGCGCCGCACACCGCCTGGGTCACCGGCGGCACCACACTGGACACAATGGCCCCCCGGCAGGAAACTCCCCGGAGAATGGGCCGCAAGGCGGTGATATATTCCTCCCGGCCCCATTCCCGATGGGTATCCACCTCCCCAGAGAAGAGGGTCTGCTCCTCCCGAATGCCGGAGAGCACCACGGTGCTGTTGCCGATGTCGATGACAATAATCATAAAAATCCCTGCTTTACAACAGTTTTGCGGCTATTATACCCCTGCACCGCCACTTTGGCAAATACTTTTCGCACATTGGTTGCAAAGAGGATGCAATTTTGGTATACTTTCTAAAAACGCCGCAAAGGAAAGGTGTAAATCCATGGAAAATCTGAAAGAGAAAACCGTGCTTCTGGGGATTACCGGAGGAATCGCCGCCTACAAGATGGCCAATGTAGCCAGTGCCCTGCGTAAAACCGGGGCGGAGGTTCACTGCATTCTCACCAGGAATGCCACCAACTTCATCACCCCCCTGACCTTTGAAACCCTGACCAACCACCGCTGCATTGTGGACACCTTTGACCGGAATTTTCAATACGACGTGGCCCATGTGTCCCTGGCCAAGGCGGCAGACGTGATTCTCATTGCCCCGGCCACTGCCAACGTGATTGCCAAGCTGGCCCACGGTCTGGCCGACGACATGCTCACCACCACGGTGCTGGCCGCCCGGTGCCCCAAGCTGGTGGCCCCGGCCATGAATACCGCCATGCTGGAAAATCCCGCCACCCAGGAAAATCTGCAAACCCTGCGCCGCTATGGCTTCGGCATTGTCCAGCCTGCCGTGGGGATGCTGGCCTGTCAGGACGTGGGCAGCGGCAAGCTCCCGGAGCCGGAGGATTTGGTGGAGGAGATTTTCCGGGTAATTGCCCGGCCCAAGGATATGGCCGGGCTCCACGTCACCGTGACGGCGGGCCCCACCCAGGAGGCCCTGGATCCGGTGCGGTATCTCACCAACCACTCCACTGGCAAAATGGGCTATGCCATTGCCCGGGAGGCTATGCTCCGGGGGGCGGAGGTGACACTGATTTCCGGGCCGGTGGCCTTACCTGCGCCCAAGGGGGTGGCGCTGGTGCCCGTCACCACCGCCCAGGATATGCTGGAGGCGGTAAAGGCCGCCCTGCCCCAGACGGATATTCTGGTGAAGGCCGCTGCCGTGGCCGACTACCGCCCGGCGGTGACTGCGGACAACAAGCTGAAAAAGGGGGATGGGGAAATGTCCATTCCCCTGGCACGGACGGAGGATATCCTGGCCTGGGTCTCCGCCCACCGGCACCCCGGGCTCTATGTCTGCGGCTTCTCCATGGAGACGGAGCATATGCTGGAAAACAGCCGGGCCAAGCTGGAGAAAAAGCATCTGGATATGATTGCCGCCAACAACCTGAAAACCCAGGGGGCGGGCTTCGGGGTTGAAACCAATGTGGTCACCCTCATCACCCCAGAGAGCACCCTTCAGCTGCCCCTGATGTCAAAAGGGCAGGTGGCCGGCTGCCTCCTGACGGAAATCCTGAAGCGAAGATAAAAAGCATCCCCGGAAGCGTAGGGGCCCAAGGCTGGGCATCCGCTTCCGGGGGATTTTTATTGGGTCAGGATTCCATTTTCTTTTTCATCCGACGGATTCTGGCCTTCAGGTGGCGGCGGCGCTGGTAGCGCAGGAGCTGGCGGCGGAACCATAGCAGCAGGAAAAACAGCATCACCGGCAGGGCAACAGCCATAGCAGTGTGCAGGGCCCCAGGCAGGCTTTCCAGGCTCATGGCCGGGGCCTGAAGCAGCTGGGAGAGGGAGAAATCCTGTCTGTCCTCCAGCGGGCGTTCCAGCTTGATTTGCACATCCGACAATCGCAGCTCCCCAATGGAGGCATAGACCCTTGCCGACAGATACTGCCGCCGCTCCTGCTCCAAAGCCAGAGGCTCCAGCATATATTGGATGTCCTTTTCCCCATATTCCGAGGGAATCAGATAGGAGAATTTCTGGCCGGAAATAGGGGAGAAATCTCCCAGGCTCAGTTCCTCTGCAATTTTTTCGCCGGAAACCGTCACCCGGGAATAGTGGGAGAAGCCGTAATCCAGCAGCTTGTGGGTATCCCGGTATTTGTCCTCCAGCAGGGGGGATTTCATGGTGACCGCCACCAGGGTTACATCCCCCTGCTTTACCACGGCGGCAAAGGTGCCCTGGGCGCTGGAAGTCCAGCCGGTTTTTGCCATCTGCACACCGTCGTAATAATACTGCCCCCCGGCCAGCAGCCGATCCTTGTTCCGGAAGCTCCGGGCCGAAGAGAGATTGGTGGCGGGCAGGGTGTGATTGACGGTGCTGAAATAGGTGGCCAGCCCCTGCTGCTTCCAGGCGGCAGCGGTAATCAGGGCCATGTCATAGGCGGTGGTGGTGTGGTTGCCGTCCGGCAGGCCGTTGGCATTGGCGAAATGGGTATTCTTAGCCCCCAGAGCCTGGGCCGTCTCGGTCATCTGCCTGGCAAAATCCTCCAAGCTCCCTGCCACGGCCTCCGCCAGCACATTGGCCGCATCGTTGGCGGACTCCATCCCGATGGCATACAGCGCCTCTTCCGCCGTCAGGGTTTCCCCGGGCAGCAGGGAGATGTGGGACGAGGTTCGGGGTACGGCGTTCACCGCCGCCTGGGATACGGTGAGTACCTGCTCCGGCTGCAAGCTCTGCACCGCCAGAAGGGCGGTCATCAGCTTGGTAATGCTGGCCGGGTAGAGAACCTGGTGCATATTCTTCTGATACAGCACCGTCCCGGTGTCTGCATCCATCAGCACCGCCGCCTGGGAGGCCAGCGCCAGCTCCTCCTCCCCGGACACCGGCAAAACAGCCGACAGTAGCACCGCAAAACACAGCAGCACCGCCGCCAGACAATGGTATCGTTGCTTCATGTATCCATGGCTCCTATCTTAAATAAGTGCTTAAAGCATTATTTTACTCTAATTCCTTGGAAAATGGAAGAAGAATTTTTGAATTTCACCGTTTCTTTTTTGCTCTTGGGGTATTGTATGCCCCAAACCGGCGCAGTATGTTGCATGGCACTGGGTAAGCCCTGCCCCGCCTGTTTGCAGGCAGGCTACCCCGCTGCCGGGGCGGGTTTTGGATTGACGGAAGCGGGCAACCGTGGTATGATGACAGAAAACGAAAAAAAGGAGACACAGCATGAAACTTGCAGTAACTTATGAAAACGGAAATGTTTTCCAGCATTTTGGAAAGACGGAGCAGTTCAAGGTCTATGACATTCAGGACGGTCAGGTGGTTTCTTCCCGGGTGCTGCCCACCAACGGCACCGGCCACGAAGCCCTGGCAGATTTCCTCCGGGACAATGACATTGTTGCCGTGCTCTGCGGCGGTCTGGGTGACGGAATGCAGGCTGCCCTGAATCTGGTGGGCATTGAGGTGGTGTCCGGCTTGCAGGGCGATGCCGATGCAGCCGTAGCCGCCTATCTCAGCGGCACCCTGGAGTCCGCCGGTGTCAACTGCCACCACGAGGAGGGTGGCTGCGGCGGTGACTGCGGTGACGGTGACTGCGGCGGCGGCTGCTGCGGCTGCCACCACTCCAAGCCGGAGGGCCGGAACGTGGACAAGACCTGCCGGGTTCACTACCGGGGCACCTACAACGACGGCACCCAGTTCGATGCCTCCTATGACCGGGGCGAGCCCCTGGAATTCGTATGCGGCGCAGGGATGATGATTCCCGGCTTTGACGCTGCGGTAGCCAAAATGGAAGTCGGCCAGGAAATCGACATTCACCTGATGCCCGAGGAAGCCTATGGCGAGGCAGACCCCGGCATGATTTTCCCGGTGGAGATTGCCCAGCTGCCCGGCTCCGAGGAGCTGAGCCTGGGGCAGCAGGTATATTTGTACAACCAAATGGGGCAGCCCTTCCTGGTGAAGGTGGTAGCCAAGGACGATACCACCGTCACCTTTGATGCCAACCACGAAATGGCCGGAAAGGAACTGAATTTCCACATTCAGCTGCTTTCTGCGGAATAAACCTGGATTTTCTATTGCGTTTTTCCTGCCGTCAGGCTATAATGGCACTGTCAAGAAAATTAGAAAGGGGTTTCCTCTTATGAAGCGTTCCGAAATCAACAAGGCGCTGAAGGAGCTGGAGGCTATGTGCGCCAAGCACTGCTGCTACCTGCCTCCCTTCTGCAATTTCACCCCGGAGCAGTGGCAGAGCATCGGCCACGAATACGACGAGGTGCGCGACTGTATGCTGGGTTGGGACATTACCGACTACGGCCTGGGCAACTTTGATAAGTTCGGCTTCTCCCTGATTACCATCCGCAACGGCAACCGGAAAATGGCGGACAAATACCCCAAGGTCTATGCAGAGAAGCTGCTGTACCTGAAGGAGGGGCAGTATGCCCCCAACCATTTCCACTGGTACAAAACCGAGGACATTATCAACCGGGGTGGCGGAAATGTGCTGATTCGGGTGTACAACAGTCTGCCAGATGAGGAAATCGACTACCACAGTGACGTCACCGTCCATACCGATGGCCGCACCTACACCGTGCCCGCCGGAACCCAGATTCGTCTGACCCCCGGCGAGAGCATCCATGTGCAGCAGTACCTGTATCACGACTTCTCCGTGGAAGAGGGCACCGGCCCCGTGCTGCTGGGTGAGGTCAGCCAGTGCAACGACGACAACACCGACAACCGCTTCAATCCCCCTGTAGGCCGCTTCCCCACCATCGAAGAGGATGAGGCCCCCTATCGTCTGCTGTGCAACGAATACCCCAAGGCAAAGGAGTAATCCCCCAGCAAAAGGGAGCGGTTCACGCCGCTCCCTTGTTTTTACGAAACACCGGAAGGAGTTACATTCCATGAAAAAGTTTGCCGCAATGCTGCTATGTGCCATGCTGCTCACCGGCTGCGCCTCCGGCAGCCCGGCCCCCACCGTGCCAGAGACCACCCTTCCGGCCACGGAGGCGGTAACCCAGCCCTCCATCCAGCCGTCTGCCGCCCCGGCACAGCCGCCGGTGATTACCAAGGATCCCACCGGCGAGAAGTTGTCCCCCGGGGGAAAGACCTGGTTTGTGGCCCATGCAGAGGGGGCTACCATCCTCACCTGGGAATTTCTGTCCCCGGAGGGAACGGTGTGCTCCGTCACCGACACCATGACCCTGCACCCCGGGCTGCTGCTGGACATTTCCAAGGAGGATACCGTGGCCCTGCAAAACGTCCCCCTGTCCCTCAACGGCTGGTCTGCCCGGGCCCGGTTCGACGGCCCCGGTGGCTCCGTCACCAGCCAGGCGGCACTGATTACCGTAAGCCAAAGCCAGGGGGCCTATGACAGTGTCATCGAAAAGTATCGCACCGCCGCAGCGCACAAGGATGAGGGAGACGCTGCGCCCTATCAATACGAGGTCAGCGAAATGCTGCTGTACGCCGACCACGTGGGCTACGCCCTACAGGATTTGGACGGCGACGGCACCAGTGAGCTGCTGGTGGCGGGAATCGGCTATGCCATTCCGGAGGATACCTACCTATTTGAAATTTTCACCCTGGAAAACGGTGCCCCGGTGAGTGTGGGCCGCTCCACCGTCCGCTCCCGGCTGTATCTGATGCAAGACGGAAAGATTTACTACGAGGGCTCCAGCGGCGCCGCCTACAGCTACTACTCTGTGATGCAGTATTCCGGCGGGCTGCTTCGCTTCTTAAACGGTCTGTATACCACCAACACACTGGCCGACGGCACCGAGATTCCCTACAGCTACTACTACACCACCTCCAACCAATACGGCGACCTGGCCCTGCTGGGCGGGGATAGCGCCATGGAGGAAAAGGTGGCCACCACCTTTGTGGAAAGCTGGCGCAATTCCGTCTGTCTGCCGGAGCTCTGCCTGATTGCATAAAAATCTCCCATGCAGGAACCAACACTGCATGGGAGATTTTTCGCCCAAGGGCCCTTTTATTGCACCGCCTGCCGGAAACCCTCGGTTTGGGTGATGTGCATTGCGGCATCCACCCACATTACCTCCACCCCAAGCCGGTCTGCCAAGGCCCTCCCCTGCTCCAGGGGCATCAGGAACAGGGCGGTGGACAGGCAGTCGGCCAGGCAGGAATCCTGGGCCAGAACGGAGACGCTGCGCCACTGGGTGCCGGGCATACAGGTATCCGGGTCGATGATGTGGTGGTACTGCTTCCCCGCCACGGTGTAGCAGCGCTGGTAGTCGCCGCTGGTCACCAGGCTCTGCCCCGTCAGCCGAACCACGCATAGATTCTCCCCTGCCGTCTCCGGGGACTGGACGGCAATGTTCCAGCTGCCGCCGTCCGGCTTGCTGCCCCGGGTGCATACATTGCCCCCCAGATTCAGCATGTAGCCCTCCGGCAGCTGCCGGATTACCTGCTGGGCGGCCCAGCCCTTGGCCACTGCCCCCACATCCAGGCGCTGCTGCCCATCCGGCAGGTAGACGGTGCCCGCCGCCTCATCCAGGAGCACCGAATCTATGGCAGCGTGCTTGGCCGCCTCTGCCAGAGCCTCCGCCGCCGGGAGAGCGGCATGGGCCGGGTCCGCCAGCCCCGCCTCCCGGGCATCATGCCACAATCGCAGCACGCTGCCCATGGCCACATTCACCCGCCCCTCCGTCAGGGTGTAGGCGTTTTTGCATTCCTTCAGCAGGGCCATCACCGGCGGCTCCACCTGCACCGGGGCAATCCCCGCCTGGTCGTTGACCTGCTTCAGCCCGCCGGGACAGTCGGTATAGATATCGAAGAGATTGTGGTACTCCGTCAGCATCCGGTGTACCTGCTGAGCCTGGGTATCAAAGGCCTGCTGGGAGACATCGTACCCCCGCAGGGTGGTGACGGTATCAAACACATCCAGAAACACCGTCTGATACGCCTGCTTGCGCTGGGTGCAGCCGCACAGCAGCGCCACCAGCAGCAATGCCGGGAAAATCCGTTTGCCCATCCAAGGCACCTCCTGATAAGGCGTTTCCCCCATTTTACCAGTCCGCTCCCCCACTGTCAACCGGAGAACTCCGCCCCCCTCCGGCGGGTTTCCCGGCGGCAATGCCGTTGACAATTGGCAGGAAATGTTTTATAGTAGGCTTAGTTCGAAGCATAAAAAATCCAGCTGATTTTTGTGAAAGGATTTGTGATTCACTATGTATATGGATGACTATCGCCGCTGGTGCGCCGCCACCCTGGAAGACCCGGCACTGACGGCAGAATTGAAGGAAATTGCCGGAGACGAGAACGAGATTAAAGAGCGCTTTGCCATTGCTCTGGAATTCGGCACCGGCGGCCTGCGGGGCGTGCTGGGGGCCGGAAGCAACCGGATGAATATCTATACCGTGCGGCAGGCTACCCAGGGCCTTGCCAACTGGGTAAAGTCCCAGGGTGGCGAGCAGCTGGTGGCCGTCTCCTATGACAGCCGGATTAACTCCGATGTCTTTGCCAGAGAGGTTTCCTGCGTGCTGGCTGCCAACGGCATCCGGGTGCGGATTTACGATGCCCTGATGCCCGTGCCCGCTCTGTCCTTTGCCACCCGGTATTACCACGCCAACGCAGGCGTGATGATTACCGCTTCCCACAATCCCGCCAAGTACAACGGCTTCAAGGCCTACGGCCCCGACGGCTGCCAGGTGACAGACCATGCGGCAGAGGTGATTTACACAGAAATTCAGAAGACCGATATCCTGGAGGGTGCCAAGCACATTCCCTTTGACCAGGGTGTGGCCCAGGGACTTATCCAGTATGTGGGTGACGACTGCAAAGAGGCGCTGTACAGTGCCATCGAGGCCTGCGCCGTCCGCCCGGGTCTGTGCAAGACGGCCGGGCTGAAGCTGGTCTACTCCCCCCTGAATGGCTCCGGCCTGGTGCCGGTGACCCGGGTGCTCCACGACATTGGCATCGACGATATCACCATCGTGCCGGAGCAGCAGTACCCCGACGGCCACTTCCCCACCTGCCCCTACCCCAATCCCGAGATTTTCGAGGCGCTGCGGCTGGGCCTGGCTCTGGCCGAAAAAACCGGTGCCGACCTGATGCTAGCCACTGACCCCGACGCTGACCGGGTAGGCATTGCCATGCGCTGCGCCGACGGCTCCTATGAGCTGGTGTCCGGCAACGAAATGGGTGTGCTGCTGCTGGACTACATCTGCGCCGGGCGGATTGAGAAGGGCACCATGCCCGCCCATCCTGTGGCGGTGAAGTCCCTGGTATCCACCCCCCTGGCCGATGCCGTGGCTGCCCACTACGGCGTAGAGCTGCGCAACGTTCTCACCGGCTTCAAGTGGATTGGCGACCAGATTGCCCGGCTGGAGGCCGAGGGGCATGTGGAGCGCTTCCTCTTCGGCTTTGAGGAGAGCTACGGCTATCTGGCCGGCCCCTATGTCCGGGACAAGGACGCCATTGTCAGCTCCATGCTGATTTGCGAAATGGCCGCCTATTACCGCTCCATCGGCTCCTCCCTCAAGGAGCGGCTGGAAGCCATCTACGCCAAGTACGGCCGGTATCTGAACCGCACCGACTCCTTCGAGTTCCCCGGCCTCAGCGGCATGGACAAGATTGCCGGGATTATGGAAGCCCTGCGCACCCATCCCCCCAAGGACATTGCCGGCTGCCCGGTCACCCAGGTTGTTGACTACGAGCAGACCCAGCAGACCGGTCTGCCCGCCTCCAACGTGCTGATGTTCCGCCTGGAGGGGGGCGCAAGCGTGATTGTCCGCCCCTCCGGCACCGAGCCCAAGATTAAGATGTACTTCACCACATTGGGCAAGGATTTGGCCGAGGCAGAGGCCCAGAAGGAAAAGCTGGCCCAGGCCATCGAGACCATTCTGAAATAATTCCGCCTGCATTCAAGGGACTGCCCTGCATAGGGCGGTCCCCTTTTCATTGGTAAGCCGCAATTTGCCGCCGGGCTCCGCTTATGGGGGTATGCGGTGTGTCCTCCCGGCTATAATGGGGAAATTGACAGAGGAAGGAGGGTTTGCCCTATGGGGGCATCCCAAAAGAACATTGCCTATTTTCATCTTCCCGGGCTGTTTGAATTTTTGGATTTATACCGGGTCTTTCTGCCGCTTTTCCGGGAGCACCCGGAATATTTTTACGACTGGTGCCGCATTGGCTCCATCTATGGTGCTCCGGCAGACTGCATTTGGGGTGGGGGCCGAGTGGGCTTCGGCGACGGCTCTGCCCAGGAGGCACTGGCCCTGACCCGGGAATATGGCATCTCGGCCCGGCTGACCTTCAGCAATTCCCTGCTGGAAGCGGAGCATCTTTCGGACAGGCGCTGCAACCGGCTCTGCTCCCTGTTCCACACCCAGGACGGCCCGCAAAACGGCGTAATCGTCCACTCGGATTTGCTGCTGAACTATCTGCAAGCCCAGTACCCCGGGTTCTACTTCGTCTCCTCCACCACCAAGGTGCTTACC
>UROL01000015.1 GCA_900549495.1 uncultured Eubacteriales bacterium
ATAGATATCACTCCCTCGGCCTCTGCTGGGCCGTAATTCCTTATGACCATTATACATCTTAATCCAGTTTTGCAACTGTGTCCTTGATGAAATTCCGTACTTTTTACAGATTGCTGCGTGACTTCCTTCTCCGTTAAGGTAGGCTTGTACAGCAGATAGTTTCAGTTCCTTTGAATATCGTCGGTTCTCTGTACGCAGAAACCCACTTTCTCCATAGGTTTCATATATTCTAACCCAATCCTGAAATGCCTGTTTGCTTACTCCTAACCGTTTCGCTTCTGCTCCCTGACTTGTTTCTCCCCGTTGATATCGCTTCACTGAATGGATGATCTCTTCTGGTGTCCGTTTTGACATAATAATGCTCCCCATAGTGTAGTCTCGAATTTTTGTTATTTCGAGTGTCTACTCTATGGGGAGCATATCATTCGTTTTGCAGCAGCCCTGTTTTATTGGTCTTGTATTGCCCCTGGAGGCGCAGTTCGTTTCTTAGCCCTGCTCGTCCTTAATGGCAGCCTGTGCGGCAGCCAGCCGTGCGATGGGCACACGGAAGGGGCTGCAGGAAACGTAGTCCAGGCCAATCTTGTGGCAGAACTCCACGGAGCTGGGGTCGCCGCCATGCTCACCGCAGATGCCGCAGTGCAGGTCGGGACGGACGGACTTGCCCAGCTTGATGGCAGTCTTCATCAGGGCGCCCACGCCCACCTGGTCCAGCTTGGCGAAGGGGTCGCTCTCGTAAATCTTGGCATCGTAGTAGGAGCCCAGGAACTTACCGGCATCGTCACGGGAGAAGCCGAAGGTCATCTGGGTCAGGTCATTGGTGCCGAAGCAGAAGAACTCAGCTTCCTTGGCAATTTCGTCGGCGGTGAGAGCGGCACGGGGAATCTCAATCATGGTGCCCACTTCGTAATGCATATCCACACCGGCAGCGGCGATTTCCTGGTCGGCAATGCTCACCACGGTCTTCTTGACGTAGGCCAGCTCCTTGACCTCGCCCACCAGAGGAATCATGATTTCAGGCACCATGTTCCAATCGGGGTGGGCCTTTTTCACATTGATGGCAGCCCGAATAATGGCCTTGGTCTGCATGGCAGCGATTTCGGGGTAAGTAACCGCCAGGCGGCAGCCACGGTGGCCCATCATGGGATTGAACTCATGCAGGGCGGCAATGATGGCCCGGATGCTGGCAACGGACTTGTTCTGGGCCTGGGCCAGCATCTCGATTTCGTAGTCGCTGGTGGGGACAAACTCATGCAGCGGGGGATCCAGGAAGCGGATGCACACAGGCATACCCTCCAGAGCCTCGTAGAGCTTCTCAAAGTCGCTCTGCTGGTAGGGCAGAATCTTCTCCAGGGCGGTCTCCCGCTCCTGGACGGTATCGGAGCAAATCATCTCCCGGAAGGCGGCGATGCGCTCCGGCTCGAAGAACATGTGCTCGGTACGGCACAGACCGATACCCTCGGCACCCAGCTCCTTAGCCTTTCTGGCATCGGCGGGGGTGTCGGCGTTGGTACGCACGCTCAGGCGGCGATACTTGTCGGCCAGGGCCATAATGCGGCCAAACTCACCGGCGATCTCGGCATCCACTGTGGGGATGATGCCGTCATAGATATTGCCGGTGCTGCCGTCAATGGAGATGCAGTCGCCCTCGTGGTAGATCTTGCCGCCCAGGGTGAACTGCTTGTTCTCTTCGTCCATGTGGATGTCGCCGCAGCCGGAGACACAGCAGGAGCCCATGCCACGAGCCACAACGGCTGCATGAGAGGTCATGCCGCCCCGGACGGTCAGGATGCCCTGGGCAACCTTCATGCCGGTGATGTCCTCGGGAGAGGTTTCCAAGCGAACCAGAACCACCTTCTCCTTCCGGGCAGCCCAGTTCTCCGCATCCTCGGCGGTGAACACAATCTTGCCGCAGGCAGCTCCGGGAGAAGCGCCCAGGCCTCTGCCAATGGGGGTAGCGGCCTTCAGGGCCTTGGCATCAAACTGGGGATGCAGCAGGGTGTCCAGGTTCCGGGGGTCAATCATGGACACAGCCTTCTTCTCGTCAATCATACCCTCGTCCAGCAGGTCGCAGGCAATTTTCAGAGCGGCCTTGGCGGTACGCTTGCCGTTACGGGTCTGGAGCATATAGAGCTTGCCGTTCTCCACGGTGAACTCCATGTCCTGCATGTCCCGGTAGTGGTCTTCCAGCAGGGCGCAGACCTTGGTGAACTGCTCGTATGCCTCGGGGAACTTGTCGGCCATCTGGGCAATGGGCATGGGGGTACGGACACCGGCCACCACGTCCTCGCCCTGGGCGTTGGTCAGGAACTCGCCCATCAGGTGCTTCTCGCCGGTAGCGGGGTCACGGGTAAAGGCAACACCGGTGCCGGAGTTTTCGTTCAGGTTGCCAAAGACCATGGGCATGACATTGACGGCAGTACCCCAGGAATAGGGAATGTCGTTGTCACGACGGTAGACATTGGCACGGGGGTTGTCCCAGGAGCGGAACACGGCACGAATGGCCTCGTACAGCTGAACCTTGGGGTCGCTGGGGAAGTCCACACCCAGCTTGGCCTTGTATTCTGCCTTGAACTGACCGGCCAGCTCCTTCAGGTCGTCGGCAGTCAGCTCCACGTCGAACTGAACGCCCTTCTTCTCCTTCATCTGGTCGATGAGCTGCTCGAAATACTTCTTGCCCACCTCCATAACCACGTCGGAGAACATCTGGATGAAGCGGCGGTAGGAGTCCCACACGAACCGGGCGAACTTGGGGTCGGGGTTACCCTGAATCATCGCCTCCACCACGTCGTCATTCAGGCCCAGGTTCAGGATGGTATCCATCATGCCGGGCATGGAGGCACGGGCGCCGGAGCGGACGGAAACCAGCAGAGGATTCTCCAGAGAACCGAACTTCTTGCCGTTGATTTGCTCCATCTTGTCCACATATTCCATAATCTGGGACATGATTTCGTCGTTAATCTTCTCGCCGTCCTCATAATATTTGGTGCAGGCCTCGGTGGAAATAGTAAAGCCCTGGGGGACAGGCAGACCGATATTGGTCATTTCGGCCAAGTTGGCGCCTTTACCGCCCAGGAGCTCCCGCATTTTTCCGTTGCCCTCTGTAAACAGGTAAACGTACTTGTGAGACATGATTAAAAAACCCCTTTCCAATTTTCCATGTGATACATTTTCGCTTTTTCTTTTGCATTTTTAGATACAGATAACTAACGCTCAGATAGTATATCATGGCATTACGCAAAATGCAAATCTTTTTAATTAAATATTGGATATTTTTGAACAAATCGTGATATTGCACAAGTCACATCTTTGTTCATTCTGCCACAGAAGCGCAGAATACCGCCCCCGCTCCGAAACCCTGACGCAAAACAGCGGGTGCCGCCGCAGGGAAAAAGGAATCCGCAGGGGCGCAGCCGCTGGCCGCCCCCTACAGATTCCGGAAAACGAGAGTATATAGAATGTATCTGGTTGCCTATCAGGCTTTCTGCTCCTTCTTCATGGCGGAATAGCCAATCAGCACCGTCCAGACGTAGGCGCAGGTCTTGGGAATCATCAGCATACCAATCATGGGGATGGTGTCCGCCCACAGCACCACAGGGATATAGAAGCCAAAGCTCAGCACAATGGTCAGCCACATCCAGCGGAAAGCGGTGTCGTTCTTTTCCTTGGCGCTGCGGTAGAACAGCACAATGACCAGCAGCCCCAGCAGGGCAAAGGGAATGTTCCGGTAGATGCCCCAGGACAGAGAGGACTGGTTGGTGAGCCACTGGTTCTGCGGCATCATGCACAGCACCACCCGGGCAGCGGACAGCAGGTATACTGCCAGGGTAACGGACTTCTGGCCCTGAATCTGGTATCTCTTTCTCCAGACATAATACAGAAGCACATAGAATACGGTCATGGTCACAGAGGTAATCCACTTACCCAGGCCCAGGGGCACGGCGTAATTTTCCAGGCCGGTGGTGCACAGCGCCAGAGCCCGGGGAACCAGATGGAAGGAATCGCCTGCGCCCAGCACCACGGCCATCCAGCCAAAGAGCCGGAACGGAGAGCCGCTCTTGCTGCTGCGAATCATCCGGATACCCACGGTAATCACGGTAACCAGGTAAACCAGGTCAAAAAGTGTCTCAATAATTGCTTGCATTGCTTTACGCTCCTTTGAATGGATGGTGGAATCTATCTGAATACAAATTTCTCCCAGAGAAATCCGTATCCATGCAAATTATATTCCATGTTGAACCATGTTCATTATGGCGTGTAAAAAACTCCCACAACTGTGGGAATTTTATTCATAGATGGTTCTGCGAACCACTTCCAGCACGGCGCTGGGGTCAAGATCCTGGCGCAGAAGAGCGGAGAGCATCAGGGAAAACAAGACCCCTGCAAACTTCTCCGGGGTGAGCTGCTGGTTAAAGGCATCCTTTCGCACCCGGCTGTCATTTTTCAGCACGAAGCACAGGCCGTCCAGAATGTGCCGCCAGGCCTGCTGCATCTGCCTTTTCCCATCTGCCATTCCCTGCTGCATAAAGCCCAGGGAGTGATGGGTAAAGAAGCCGGGGTATTGCTTGCAGCCGTATTCCATCTGCTGATACATCCACCGGATGCAGGTCTGGGTATCCTGAAAGGCCCCGCCCTCCTCCGGGTGATGGAAAATATCATTCCAGACGCTTTCCACAGCAGCGGCTATCAGCGCCGTCTTGGAATCGAAGTAATTGTAAATTGAGCCAACCGAAACCCCGCACGCCGCCGCAACGGAACGCATATTCACCGCCGCCCAGCCATTGCGCTGGATAAGCTCCCGGCTTGTCCGCAGAATTTCCTCCCGGGAGGTCACCACCGTATTCATGCCATCACCTCAATCTGAACATCGTTCATTATAGCCGTCCACCTTCTGCTTGTCAAGCACCTTTTGCAAAAATACGTGTTTTTTGACCCACATGCCGCCATCCCCTGCCATGGGAGCCGGAGGTAGGGGGGGGCGTTCCCCTGATGGAAGGTGCCGGATTTCCAGGAGTCCGGCATGAGAACATCAATATAGAAGCATGGAAATCCAGGTGACAACATTCTGACCATACTGGAAAGTCAGGCCGTTTTCCTCCAAAACAGGAACTACGTTGATTCCCTGGCTTTCCACACAGGGGTGCATCCGCTCCGGGTGGCGACAGGGTTGGCCATCCAGAATGGCGCACCGGGGACAAAGGGCGCAGGACTCGGTGGACAGCACAAAGGGCACTGCCCCCTGCTGCCGCAAAATCTCCGCCACCTGGTCGGTGATTTCCTCATGCCCCCGCCGGGTGGACAGGGTTTCCTCCAGATTGGCAATGTCCGCCACCTCGGTGATGGTGGCAATCACCAGGCAGGTTGGATAGCGCATACAGTGGGCCCGGCATTCCTCCACCGAGCCCACCCCAGGGGGACAGGCCCAGCTCTTGCCATACTGGCTGCATTCATGCTCACAAATCCAGCGTACCCGGGGGGAGAATTCCAGCTTGTCCGGAGTTGTAAAGAAATAGGAATAGAGGGGAAGCTCCGCCAACCGCTGCTCCAAAAGCTCCTGATTCATGCAAATTCCTCCATAATTTTCCGGCACCCCTCCACCAGGTCGTCCCAGGTTTTGGAGAAGTCTCCGGTATACCAGGGGTCCGCCACATCTCTGGGAAGCATCGGGCGGATTTTCTCGTCATCCCTGGGCAGCATCCGGCTCAGATACCGCCCATTGCTGGCATCCATATAATAAATTCGGTCATAGCGGCGGAAGTCCTCCTCCGTCACCTGCCGGGCACGGTGCCCCTGACAGCCAATGCCATGGGCCGCCAGCTCCCGCTGCGCCGGAGGATAGACAGGATTGCCAATCTCCTCCCGACTCACCGCCGCCGAAGCAATCTCAAACCGATCCCCACAGCCAGCCTTGGCGGCCATATCCTTCAGAATATACTCCGCCATCGGACTGCGGCAGATATTGCCGTGGCAGATAAATAAGATTTTTACCATACTAAATTATACCTACTTATACCAAAATATTCCCTATTTTCTAGGGATGTTCTTAAATGCGTGTTCTTTGCTCCGTGGTCTGGAAAAGCATATCTCGGCATAACTTTCCCGTCAAAAGTGGTAGCACCAGTGGTAAAATACCACTGGCATATGCAATTTACCACTTAGCTTTTCATGCTCTTTTAATAGCTTTTTCTTGGGTACTTAGCCTGTTAAGCTCTTCTTTGGCAGCTTCCAAGCCCAAGTGTGTGTAGGTGTTCAAAGTGATACTAATATCTGAATGCCCCATCAGGTATTGAAGGACTTTCGGGTTCATACCACTTTTTGCCATATTGGAGCAGAAAGTGTGTCTGCATACATGAGGTGTGATGGTCGGAAGTTGCACTTTGTATATGGAATTGTACTTCGTGACAATTCGCTTGAAGATGTGTTCCCAGTCCATCGCAACCATGGGACGCAAGCCTTTTCGTGCTTTTTTATTCAGCCAGACAAAACCTGTGTATCCATCCACCATAGGCTCCACCTGTGGTGGAACTCTGGACGTTACCACACGCTGGAAGCACTCATATACTTCCTTTGCCATAGGTATCGTGCGTACACCACTTTCGGTCTTTGTGGTTTCCGCATACAGAGTGCCATCTTGCCTTCTTTGAAGCTGGTGGTCAATCAAAATCTCCTTCTTTTGGAAATCCACATCTGAAAGCGTCAGGCCGCAAAGCTCGGAGATACGAAGCCCTGTGTGAAGCAGAATGAAGATAGCATCATAGTACTCACAGAAATGCGGGTCTTCTTCAACAAAACTCAGGAATTTGCGTTCGTCGGCTCTACTGATTGCCTCCCGTGTATGGGAATCATCCACAAGGACGGAGGCAAGCTGCCAGTCAAACGGATTCTTCCTTATAAGGTCATCGTCCACCGCCATCTGGAATGCTGGACGAAGTACACCTCTGACAGTGTGGATTGTGCTAAAACTTTTGCCATCTTTCTTCTGCATATCGATTAAGAAAAGTTTGGCATCGGAGAGTTTAATTGAGTCGATGCGCCGTCCTCCAAATTCGGTTTGTCTCAGAACATTCAAAACCGTTTTATATCCAGCTTCCGTTGTTGGCTTTACGCCTGTTTTGGTAAGGATGTAGCGTTCGACTTGCTCTATGACTGTCAAACCGCCACCAGCAGTATAAATGCCATCCAGCAAGTCCTTTTGAACTTGCTTTTCAAGCTCTCTCAGCGGTGCTTTGCTCCGTTTTCCAGCTGGTGGTTTGTCAGTGGCGACCAAGCACCAACTATATACAGAGTGCTTTTTACCATCGCTTCCAAAATAGCGGAACTCATAGCTGCCGTCTGTGCGCTGCCGTTCGTTGTCTCTCAGGATGCGTCCTTTTGTGTCTCTCCGTTTTTGGCTCAAAATAAACCTTCCTTTCTGCCTTGCCGAAGAGCCAAACATAAACATCACTATTTTACCACATTCTTCAGCATATTTCCACTTTTTTACCATCAAATTTGTGAAGTTCTCAAGATAAAATTTTCAAACGCTGGCCTGATAATCAGCAGCTTCACACCATGCTTTGTAAAAATACCATCGTCTTGGTGTTCCTCAGCCAATTTACGGATTTTCTTTTCCCCAATTTCAAAATAGGCGGCTGCCTCCTCTACAGTGAGACAAAATTTTTGACTAGGCATCAGACTCAACTTCTCTGACTGCTTCACTTCGCTTAACTTCTCATTTTCTTTCATAGCACCGTATATCCTTTCTTTGGTTTTTGATATACGTGCCGACTTGGCTCAAAAAGCGACAAATTATTTGTCCGTTATTATGACGAAATTTAATCCGTACTTTTGTGCATATTTCATAAATTTAATTGATATAGCGAGCAAATTCAACAAATTGTTCGCTGCAAAATTCTACAGATGCACCCCCTCTTTCATCATAGAATTCCTTGAGATCTACTGGCTCTGGAGGTAGAATGTAACAATCACACTAGAGGAGGGAATCACATGGCTATTGATGCTCATAAAGAGGTAAAAGAGTGGGTGGACACTGTAACCCCTGAGATGCTGTACATGGACTTACGGCAAAAGGTATGGGGTCAAGACAAGGAAATACTGAAAGCAGCAACCCTTATTTTTGCATTCTTCTATAACCTAATCTACGGAAACGGAGAAAAGTACCACTTTTTAATTGAGGGTTCTTCTGGCTGCGGGAAAAGCACTTTTGCCCATGCGTTAAAAAGCGTGGTTCCCTTTCCAGTTATCATCGCTGATGCTTCACAGGTCACTGCCAGTGGCTACAAGGGTGCAGAGGCTTCTGCTCTTGTGGATGATGAAAGCCTCTTACAAGAGTGGTGCGGCTGCGGTATTATTATCCTTGATGAAATTGACAAGCTGATGCTTGGCCCAGATCAAGGCTACCACCGTTCGGCTCAGGAAAACTTTCTGAAGATGCTGGATGGCGATACCGTTATCTTGAAAGACGAGACCCATGTCAGCTGCGATAAATTATTATTTATCGGTATGGGTGCTTTCACAGAACAGCGGGAAAAGCGGAAAAACCCGCCTAGGTGCATTGGCTTTGACTGTGGCTGTGAATCTAAAGTATACCAGCCCCCATACCTTACCAAAGAGGAGCTGGTTCAGGCTGGGTGCAGTGAGCAGCTGCTAGGCCGCTTTATGACTGTGCTGCATTTCAAGCCACTAAGCCGAAAGGTGCTTGAAAGAGCCGTAAAAGAAGCTGTATCGGAAGTCACAAAGATCTGTGGGTATGTGCAGCTGTCAAACACCGAAGTCCGAGCTATCATCCAGAAAGCTATGACTTCGGACTTTGGTTGCCGTAGTATTCGGTCAGCGGTTTGGGAACGCTGCCTGGATCGGCTGTCTGCTTAATAATATTGGCTAAGGTAATCTTATGCCTACCAATCTACCCATGGGGATAATGAAAAAGGAACGGACTCAGTTAAGAATCCGTTCCTTTTCCGTTAGATGAAAGGTTGTGGCAGTCTCTCAACTAACATAGAGCATACATTTCACAGTATACATTCATATTTTTCAGGAAAAAGGCAACAACAGAAAAATATTTTTTCTGTGCAATTATTTTGTCTTTTTCGTTTAGAAATTGGTATTTGTATATAGTAAATTGCTAAATAGAGCATACATCTTTAAGTGGGAAGTGTGGCAGCTAGAAACTTAAACTATAGGTGTACTATACCGATTTCATAATTTGTAGGGGTATTATATTTGTCTCTCTATTTGGTAATTAATTTATCAATAGGGGGATTTTTTATGCCAAAGATGAAAAGCAAACGAATAGCAGTACCAACAGATTTGCTGCTTAAAACTGGAGAAACGATGTCTTTACGGAGTATCAAAGCGTTTTTATTCCCATTTACTCAAATTTATTGGGGAAAGCAATATTTGACAGACTATACAGACAGAAAAACATCAAAAATCTTTATTGATATTCAAGATTTTGCAGAAGTAATTGGCTATTCAATGTCTAACAGAATTTCTACAGAAATCAGAAAAATTTACAGACAGATGAACTTTGATTTATTTGGTGAAGAAAATTCACCTGATAGATTATTTTCATATGAGGGAACAAGCAAAGATAAAACGCAATTCATATTAAAGGTGCATAGTCCATGTAAAATGTACAATATAACCGAAAATTGCTCTGCATACACAAGAATTGACGCTGAAGATATGCTTCGCTGTGAAACAATTTATGATTATAGGGTGCTTTTCTACATACTTCTCACAAAAACAAATAAGGGACACACTTTTTACCAATTGAATTGGCGCACAATGTATCTGAAATATTGGGTTTTTAGTATGGATATGCTTGAAAACTGCTATATCGATAAAAAGAACAGGAATTACAATAAGTATATGGTAGAGGCGGTGGAAGGATGGTATCATCAATTGGAAAGTGGAGAAATCGACCAAGATAAGTTTGATGAATTACTTACCTACTATGCTGAAACCTGGGGGTATGGAACTAAGGAAAGGATTTGGAAAGCATTCTGTGATGTAGTCACCTTCACAAAGCGCACTCGGCTTGAAAATTATCTACAGCATGGCCTCGAAATTGTTAATCAAGGAAAGATGTTTCATATAATGGCGAACGAAAAGGCGGGAAAATTATTCAGTAAAATAAAGCTGAATGGAAACAGAGTTGACCACTATGAAATTAAATTTTGGAAGAATTATTAATATACACTGCCAGCCAAAAAGTAGGAGGAATCTAAAGTACTCCTACTTTTCTTTTGTTGCTGTAAAATCCCTTTTACCCATTTTCGTCTCATTTTCAGCTAGTCGATAGACTAAGAAACCATGAGCATTAATCACTTCAAGCCTACTTAATCAAAAATGACAATCAGAGAGCCGATGATTTTTCACTTACTATAGTAGGGAGTGGCACGGCCTCTCTGATTGTATCATGTTACCCATTTTCGTCTCAAAAATGGGGGTTCCTTTTACCCATTTTCATCTCATTTTTCCGAAAACCCTTTTACCCATTTTCATCTCAAATTTTGAAAGAAGCTACAAGAACGGATACCATTATAAAAGAAATTCATCTAAAAAGACTGGAGCCGTATTTCAGGTTCCAGTCTTTTTTTCGTTATTATGCTTTCGGTAAATTATTGTTCATCCGCTCATTGTAATTGTCCATAAACGCAGTTGCGCCTTTTTCAAAAACCGCCGTCTTGGAGATACCTGTTTTCTGGCAAAATGCGTCCAAACGCTTGAATAATTCAGCATCCATTCGTAGGCTGCAGGGTTTGGATTCTTTTTGCTTTTTAGCCATTGGATGCCGCCTCCTTTAAGGTTTCGTACACATTGTCGGTGAAAATGCCAAGAACTTCCCGCTTGATTTCATCATTTTGTAATAGCAGTGTGAAGAAGTCCTGATTTTGGGACAATCCTTCAATGAGTGCATCGTCAATTCCATCAAAATAGGCAAATTCAAAATCTTTGACGGAATTATTTTTCGCACTGGTCTTCAATTTATCGGATTTCAAAAGAATATCCCGAATTTGGAGCATGGCTTTCACGGCAACGTCACTATCATAATTCTTGCCAGTTCTGCTGTTAATTTCGGCAATGATCTGGGATAGCTTTTCTTCCTTAGCTGGGGTAAGCACAATTTGATCTGCGGTAGGTAATTTCACGATAGGATCAGACTTCTTGAATGGTTTTTTGTGCTCGTCTTCCTTTTTCTGGACAAAACCATATGCCTGAATTTTGCCTTTTAGGTCAAAACCAGTGCCAGTCGCATTTTCCTTCAAGTGTGCTGCCAGACCGTCCAGGAAGATATATTTTTTGTGGAGTTCCACATCCTCAAAACAGGATGCTTGCAGCAAGAATTCATAGCAGCGCAGAAAATGGCGGATTTCCATTGCAATTTGCTTCTGTTCCTCTGGATCAAAATTGTTTTCGATATTCCGCTTTGCCTTTGCCAGTAAGAATCTGGTTTTCTGAATAGCTCGGCCAGAGGTATCCCCAGAATACACAATTTTGCTGTAATCGTCTACATCCATGGGGTCAAGGAAGTAGTAACCGTCCAGCTTTGCTTCCATATCGTAAACGCTTTGTGGGGATACCGTATTTGCAAGCAGCGTTGTGGTATAGTAGGTGGAAAAGGCTTTCTCCATGTCCTTGTAGTCATTTACAAAGTCCAGGATAAAGGTTTTCTTGTCATAGGGAGGACAAATTCTATTCAATCTGGATAGCGTTTGCACCGCATTGACCCCACTTAGCTTTTTCAGAATGTACATGGCGCAGAGTTTTTTCTGGTCAAACCCAGTTTGGTATTTATCGGCTACCAAAAGTACCTGATAATTATCAGTATCGAATTCATCAGGCAGATTTTTTTCGGGGATGCCGTTCATACCAGTTTCGGTGTATTCTGTGCCGTCAATGGTCACTTTTCCAGAGAATGCGACCAGCGCATGAATTCCCTTATAGCCCTTTCTATCTACATAATCTTCGAGTGCTTGACGGTACTTTACAGCAGCGTCACGGGAAGCGGTGATAACCATTGCTTTCGCTTGGCCACCCAATTCCTGCATAACGCTGGTGCGGAAATGCTCTACAATAACTTCGATTCGCTGATTGATATTGGTTTCATGCAGATCTACAAACCGTGCAATTTGCCGTTTGGCGGCGTTGGTTTGCAGGGTAGGGTCATCCTCAATGGACTTATTTAGGGTGTAGTAGGTCTTGTAGGTTATGTAATTTTGCAGCACATCCAGAATAAAGCCCTCTTCAATGGCCTGTTTCATGGAGTAGATATGAAAGGCTTCTGTCTGCCCCCTGGCGTTTCTGCGCCCGAATAGCTGCAAGGTTGTGGGTTTCGGGGTAGCGGTGAATCCAAACATGGAAATATTGGCTTGTTTTCCGTGACGGCGGATCTCATCGGTAATCATATCCTCTGTGTCCGCATTTTCCATATCTCCAGAACCAAGTGCCTTTGTAACTGCTGCCATTGTCTTGCCAGCGGTAGAAGAATGACTTTCATCAATAATAACCGCAAATTTCTTTGTCTTTAAATTCTTTACGGAATCCAGTACAAATGGGAACTTCTGAATGGTTGTGCCAATAATTTTAGTGTTGCCG
The DNA here is from genome assembly GCA_900549495.1 of uncultured Eubacteriales bacterium. Classification (GTDB taxonomy): domain Bacteria; phylum Bacillota; class Clostridia; order Oscillospirales; family Oscillospiraceae; genus Faecousia. Next base: position 12,601 of record UROL01000015.1, read on the forward strand.
TTCAAGGCATAGGCCAAGTCCGCAGAGGTGCATTTTTCATCCATAACACGGATTAGGCCAGACTTGTGTTCGATGCCCATAACGGCTTGCTGGAGCTGACGGTCAACTACAAGACGGTCTGTGCAAATGATGATATTATCAAAGATAATCTGGTCATTATCATCATGGAGAGAAGCAAGACGGTGGGACAGCCATGCTATTTCATTGGTCTTTCCAGAACCAGCGGAGTGCTGTAATAGATAGTTCTGACTGGTGTGGTTTACCTTAACATCTGCCAGAATTTTGCGGATCACATCAAGCTGATGGTATCTGGGGAAGATAACGGTTTCCTGAACCTTTTTGGTATCTTTCTTTTCCTTAACCTCAATAAACATGAACTTTGAGATAATTTCAAGAACACTATCCTTTTGCAAAATGCTTTCCCACATGTAGGATACGCTGAATTTATCCTCATATAGCGGATTCCCCGCTCCTGCATAAATGCCCTCCCCACAGCCTTGGTTGAATGGCAGGAAGTAGGTGGCTTCCTTGTCCAGCTTGGTAGTCATATGCACCTGCTCCAAGTCCATGGCAAAGCAAACCAGCGCACCAGCCTTAAAGCGGAATAGGCGGGTTTTAGGGTTCCTGTCTTTTCGATACTGGAGGATTGCGTCTTTGTAGGACTGTCCAGCGGGATTGCATTTCAGTTCAAATGTCATAATGGCTAGGCCATTCAGAAAGAGAACCACATCAATCCGTTCTTCGTCACTTGCCCAGACCTCCTCGGAAGCGGAGAAAATATTCTGCTGGTAGAGCTTTAATAATTGCGGATTGAAGTTTGTGGCGGGTCTGGTATACATCAAGTCCAGGTGGACATTGGAAATATCGATACCATGCTTTAATACAGACAGACGGCTTCCCCGTACCTTTGTTTCCTCCGCATTGATGGCACTGACGATGGTTTCTTCTGTCTGGTCTTTATAAATCTTATTTAGTGCAATCATGGTCTGCGGCTGGGTTGCGTTCAAGAAGCGAAACAGGGATTGACGGTCAATGGCATACATCCGATCATAGTTGGTCTGAGGCCAGATTTCATAGCCATCTTCCTTTAATCGTTCCAGAAAGAACTTTTGGTATTCTTTTTCAGATAGAACATTATTCATTATTCAAGCCTCCTTTCTCTGGTTTTGGTAAGGTATGCAGCCCTGTTCCCTTGGGAATAAGACCGAACTGCTTCATCTGGTTCAAAGATTCCTGCCAAGTGCTATGCTTAAAATTCGCCTTGTTTTCCGTCCAATTTGTAACCACATCCTGAATAATTTGATCATCGGATGGGGTAACGCCATCCAGTAAAAAGTCATTCCAGGCAGCATACAGGGTGGCAATACGCTCTATTTGCTTTGTACTTAAATTTTTCAGCTGCTTAAACAGTTCGCTAATTTCCTTCTTCTTTTCATCAAAAGGATTGGGATAATTTTGTTCAAATTCCTGCCACTTTTTTCCAGAAACAAGTAAGCAATTTTTATCCTGTGATTTTTCGTTAAACCACTGATTTTTGACCAATTCACGAATATATTCATTCAAATGTACATCATATGGCCCATGTTCGTAACGGTAATACTGGATATTCTGGTTCATCCCCAAATGTGTATTACAAAGGTACAGTAGCTTTTGAAGCTGCGTTCTGCCGTGCTGACTATTACCAATCCGTTTGACAATTCCACCTAATAAAATAACCTGTGGGTCTACGGTGACAACAGATGCCAAATTTATTGTTGGGACTTCCTTTTTGCCTGTGACGTATTCGTAAATGAGGGACTTTTTGTATGCAAATAGAAGATTTATTTGCTCTTGTTTATCGGAGATTGTCGTATCGATTTTGGAACATTTTTCTTCAAGGTATTCTGCGATTGCTTTTTGCTCCGCTAGTGGCGGTTCGTAAAGTGGAACCTTGGAAAAATTAGAGAAACGTAAATCCTGCCCATCTCTGATAAAATTGGCAGTACCTTGCAGTGCATTGATATATACAGAAGATTTGAAAAGCCATTTATAGAATTGCGGTACAATTGGTCTACTTGCCTTTAAAACAACATAGTGCCATGTTATGCAACCTGTAACCTCGCTCATTTCCAGTCCACCTTGGAAACTGCGTAAGCTAATTATAAAATCGTTTGGTTCAACGTGTTTCCAGTTATCAACTCCTTGATTTGCAAGAACAATTTTTACATTTTCACGTTCCATATATTCTGATTGGCTTATAATACCGTATTTTTGACTTGAGGTTAGCTGCAAATCCCCGCTCATTCTCCTCAAATCCGAATTATGAAACAGAAATTTAGATGGAATAATATGCCACGTTGAAGGTATCTTCGTTACCCATGAAAGTCCGCTATCCTTCATTTCAGCATTAGGGTCAAGACCTTTGGTAACAGCTTCCGTAATAACAGATTTCTTATACTGCTCCAATACGTCAATTTCAGATTGAATATCGGCGATTAGTGCATCAATTTCGGCACATTTGGAATCTAGGAAATTGGCAATACGTGTCTGAATTTGTAATGATGTCAGTGGGAGCTTTATATTTAATAAATCCGATACACTTAAATTGCTACGAACCCCATTATCACCAAGAGCATTAAATATTTGCCTATGCCATAACATCAAGTAATAGTATTCTGCAAATTGTGGGTTAATATCAGCCTTGGGGTGTAATACAATATACGCTGGTGACACAAGCCCTGTATTGTGTGCTAGACCAACTCGGCTTGTTGAAGTGTTTTGCAAATCAATGAGTTTGAACACTAATTCGTTAATGCTTAGAAGTTGATACGTATCAAAATCCTTTGGCTGTAGTCCGTCTGAGTCTTCCTTTGAACGGAGTACTACGCCCTTGAGCGTTAATGCCAATCGATCAAAATTAACAGAGTGTATCCCAGGAATTGTTTTTTTGTTAGAGAAATGGTGTTTCCCGTATACAACATCCCAATCAGCAGGAATTTCACCTATCCATTCAATCCCGCTATCTTTCATTTCACGCACAGCAATTCACCACCTTGCTGAAATAATTTCGCCATCCGCTGGGAAACGGACTGCTCCAGTGCTAGAAGCTGTTTTTCCAATTCTTCACTGGGGGTAGGCTGCTGGTACTTATAGAAGTAGCGGGTGAAAGGAATTTCGGCTCCTGTACGGATAACGGGAACTTTTTTGGTTAAATCCTCTTCCCAGAACCACTTGGCATCTGGCACATGAGGCAGAACCTCCCGCTGCATATAGTCTTCAATGGATTCCTCGTATTTGACAATTTCGGAATCCTTGGTGTCCTTGTCGTACAGAATATTTCCTTTCTTATCCCGCTGAATTTCTGCCTCCTTATCCATAACGGAAAGTCCATTCATAATGCGGTCAAAGAGTTTTTTATCAACTTCCAAGCCATCTAATGCAGAATGCAGGATGGGAGTAAAGGCAGCGGGAGACAGCCACTTTTTATCAGAAATGGCAGCGTTCAAAGCGGAAAGAATTGCTTCATATTTCGGTTTGTTCTTGTAAAAAGAATCCAATTTTTTCTGATCTTTTGGGGTAATGGTTGTTCCTAAATCTTCCAAGGCTGCTATGGATGCTTCATCGTACAGCGGTTTCAAAGCATCCGAAAGAAGCATATTCTGGATGCTTGCCTGGGTAATGGAATAGCTGCGCTGCAATGGCTGCATGACCGCATATTCCCGATACTTGAACTCATTATTGGAATAGATTTTGCACAGATCGTTTTCCTGGAAATCGGAATATAGCTTTGTAATTTTGGCTCTGTCTTCAGGGGAAAACTCATTTTTCTTGTTGCCGAGAGGCTTTCTTAGCTTATGGTAAATAGACGAAGCATCAATCAGCTGAATTTTTCCCTTTCGCTCAGGCCGTTTATTCTTTGACAGAATCCAAATATAAGTAGAAATACCTGTGTTGTAGAACAAATCTGTTGGCATTTGAATGATTGCTTCAATTAAATCATTATCCAGGAGCCAACGGCGGATCTGAGATTCCCCAGAAGCCGTACCGCCTGTAAACAATGGAGAACCATTTTCAATAATGGCAGCTCTGCCTAGGTGTTCGTCCATCTTATCAATGGCAGACTGCAAGAACAACAACTGAGAATCACCACCAGATGGAAGTCCTGCACCCCATCTACCAGCTTTCCCATTGGCATATTCCTTACGGACTTCATCTTCCTGGCCTTGCTTGGCATCTTTTCCCGCCCACGGAGTTCCAAAAGGCGGGTTTTCCAGAACAAAACGCATGGAAATATCCTTAAAACAGTCTTCTTTCAAGCTGTCTGCATGGAGAAAATGGTCTGCATTTTGACCTTTAATCAGCATTTCAGCCAAACCGACAGCATAGGACGGCCCCATCAGCTCTTGGCCGAACAGGCGCACATCTGCGGTAGGATTGTAATGCTTGATATAGGAATAAGCCGTGGAAAGCATACCACCAGTACCACAGGCTTGGTCTGCAATGGTGATAATTTTCCCATCATCGAAAATGTCATCACAGCCTTCTGCAATCAGCAGGGAGACACAGACCTTAATAATGTCACGGCCTGTATAATACTGACCTGCATCCACATTCTGGAAGAAGCGTCCAATCAGGTTTTCAAAAATGTACCCCATTTTAATAGAATCATAGGTCTTGGGGGACAAATCCAAATCAGAAAATGCTTCTACTACGGAATACAGGCAGCCGTCCTTATCCATTTTATTGATATGCTGCTCCATCTCCAATTCCTTTAGAATATCCTGCACATTGGAGGAAAAACCAGCAATATAGGACTTGAAATTAGCGGCAATGTGATCCTGGTCGTTGCAAAGCTCTTTTAAGGTGTACTTGCTGAAATTATAGAACTGAAAGCCAGAAATCTTGCACATTGCCTTATAGGGGTAGGATGGCATGGCTTCATGCTGTTTGACAACTGCTTCTTTTGTATCAGCCAAAGCACACTCAAAACGGCGAATAATGGTCATGGGAATAATTACATCACCATATTTATCAGGCATATAAGAGCCACGCAATTTGTTGGCGATGCTCCAAATAAAGTTTGCATCTTGGGTAATATCAACTGGGTTGTCGTCCCAGAAAACATCGACTTGATTTTTCATATACATTCTTTCCTTTCTTTCCTGCATTACAAAGCATTAAAAAGCATTACAAATCAGCTTCTTAAATATGGGGAGAAGAAATCTCCCCAAAACAATTATTCAATGGTTTCCAATACCTTTTTAAGCTCTAAAAGTTCGTCTTTTGTTAGGGTGATACCCTTACCCATTTTATCATGATCGGGATTCCATTCCCGAAGATCATACTTAGGTTCTCTTCCATTCCAGGAAACCAGGTTTAATTCCTTTGTCCAACCTTTTTCACTTTCGGAAATTGTACCGATGTGAGCGGTAATTTCATATTTAATATCAGCCATAGAAAAGCTCCTTCCATGTATGTATAGTTGCTTCTATACATACAGGAGTATATCAAAAAAAGACAAAAATTTCTACAAAAAAATGAAAAAAGCTGGAATTTTTCATCCAGCTCCTTTCATTTGAAATCAAAAAATACTTTTAAAGAAATTTATGATTCTTTGTGTTTTTAATGAAGACGAACAAAATAGTCACAGTTATATACCTGTCTCTTATACACATCTCCGAGCCCACGAGACCGAGGCTGATCTC
>UROL01000016.1 GCA_900549495.1 uncultured Eubacteriales bacterium
TCCCTCAGCTTCGCTGCGCTCAGCAGCTCCCTCAGAGAGGGAGCCGGGAATGGCTTTCACCATCCATTGGGGAACACACCCTCGGAGAGGGAGCCGGGAACAGGCTGCGCCTGTCCCAAACAGCCCAGATTAGGCTCCCTTCACCGTCCCGATTCCGGCGCAGACAGCAAAGGCTGCCACGTCCACCGCCACCACCGTGGAGCCCACCGGGGTACCTGCCAGTATGGAAATGATAATGCCCAGAAAGGCACAGGTGACACTGATGACCGCCGAGAAAACCGTCACCGACAGGAAAGAGCGGAAAATCCGCATGGCGGACAGGGCAGGGAAGATGATAAGCGCAGAAATCAGCAGGGAGCCCACCAGATTCATGGCAAGCACAATAATCACAGCGGTAATCACCGCAATCAGAAGATTGGCGGCATCCACCCGGGTGCCCGCCGCCTTGGCGAAATTTTCGTCGAAGGTTACGTCAAAGATGCGGTGGTAGAACAGGGTAAACAGCACCAGTACCAGCCCGGACAGCATAATGCACAGCCATACCTCCCCTTTGGTAAGGGTGAGGATGGAGGTGGAGCCAAACAACGCCCCGCACACATCCCCGGAGAGGTTGGAGGAGGTGGAGAACATGCTCATCAGCAGATACCCAAAGGCCAGCGCACCCACGGAAATCATGGCAATGGCGGCATCGCCCTTGATTTTGGTGTTCTGCCCGGTACGCAGCAGCAGCACGGCGCATACCACCGTCACCGGCAGTACAATCACCATGCGGTTGGTCATATTCAGCACCGCCGCAACGGCCATGGCGCCAAAAGCCACATGGGAAAGGCCGTCACCGATGAAGGAAAACCGCTTGAGCACCAGGGTTACCCCCAGTAGGGAGGCACATAGTGCAATCAGAACGCCCACAATCAGGGCGTAGCGGACAAAGGGGTAGCCCAAATACAGGGCAAGTGTTTCCATCATTTGTGCGCCTCCTCGCTGAGAAAGGCCTGGCCGATGCCGCTGTGCAGGTAGCCCTCCTTGGTGCCGAAAAACAGATGCTTGCCGATGTGGAGAATGTGGGTGGCATCTGCCAGGGCAACCCCCACATCATGGGAAATCATAATAATAGTAATGCCCTCCCGGTGCAGCTGCTGGATGATTTCGTACATCTGCGCCGCAGCCTTGGGGTCCAGGCCGGAGATGGGCTCGTCCAGCAGAAGGCATTTCTGGGTGGCGCACAGGGCCCGTGCCAGCAGTACCCGCTGCTGTTGCCCGCCGGACAGCTCCCGGTAGCACCGGCGCTGGAAGCCCTCCAGCCCCAGTCGCTGGAGCTGATGGACGGCGGCTGCTTTTTCTTCCTTGGTGTAGAAGGGACGCCAGCCCCGCTGCCCCTGGAAGCCGGAAAGCACAATTTCCAGCACCGAGGCGGGGAAATCCCGCTGCACCTGGGTCTGCTGGGGCAGGTAGCCAATTTGGGTGGGCTTTAGCCCATCCATGTGGATGGAACCAGCCAGGGGCGGGGTGAGATTCAGAATGGTTTTCATCAGGGTGGACTTGCCGGAGCCGTTTTCTCCCACGATGCACAGATAGTCCCCGGCGTTGACCGTAAAGCTGAGACCGGTGACAATGGGCTTTCCGTCATAGCCCAGGGAGGCATTTTCACATACAATTTGGGGCATGGGGGTTCCTCCTTACGCCAGCGCCTGTTTTAGCACCCGGAGATTTTCGGTCATCACCGTCAGATAGTCCAGGCTCTTTGCATTTTCCCCGGAGACAGACTGCATGGAGTTCAGGGTCAGCACCGGCATATCGGCGCTGCCTGCATTCTGGGCCACGGTTTTTGCCATGCGCCCGTCGCTGCTCTCGGTGACCAGCAGGGCATTTAGCCCCAATTCCTTCACCTTGTCAGAGAGGAATACCACCGTCTCAAAGCTGGCACCTGTTTCGGCGGAGCAGCCGGGGAAGGCGGCGTAATAGCTCAGCCCATAGTCCTCCACCAGATACCGGAAGGGAAACCGGTCGCACACCACAATGGTGCGGTTGGGGGAAGCATCGATGGCGCTGCGGTAGTCTCTGTCCAGAGCATCCAGCTTCTGCTGGTAGGCAGCAAGGTTGCCCCGGTAGGTATCCGCCTTTGCAGGGTTCAGGCGGCACAGCGCATCGGTGATGGCCTGGCAGAACAGGGAGGCATTTCGCAAAGAGAGCCAAACATGCTCGTCCGTTTCGGCATCGTCTTCCCCTTCCTCATGGGCCTCCATGCCCTCCACCACTTCCTCCTGGTGGGCCTGCGCCCCCAGCAGAGGCAGCAGCACCAGGGTTTCCCGGCCTGGATTGGTGGCCTCCAGCTTGGTGAGCCACTGGTCGGACTCGCCGCCGCCGTAAATCAGCAGGTCACAGTTGGCAGCCGTCACCATGTCGGAAACCGCAGGCTGGAAGCTGTGGGGATCCACACCGTCATCTACCAGCAGTGTCAGTTCCACGCTGTCATCGTTGCCCACGATTTGCCGTACCCAGTCATATTCCGGGAAAATGGCAGCCACCACCTGTAGTTTCTTGCTGCTCTGGGGCTGGGCGCAGCCGGACAGCAGCAGCGCCAGAGCCGATAGGATGATTAAAAACCGTTTTTTCATTGCTTCTCCTTTGCACAATCACTGCATACACCGTAGAAAATTGTCCGCACCGGGTCAATGGCAAAGCCGTGGTGCTGTAAAATATGCTTCTGCAATTCGGGCAGCTCCTCGCAGTGCATATGGATGAGCTTGCCGCATACGGAGCATTTGCAGTGGTAGCAGATTTCCTCGCTGAGATGGGCTCCCAGGTATTCAAAGCAGGCAGGGGAGCTGGCATCAATGTTATATTTTGCAATTACGCCCTCGTCCACCAGCTTGTCCAGCTGCCGGTAGACCGTCGCCATACCCATGGGCTTGCCGCTCCGGCGGAAATAGTCGCATACGTCCGCAGCGGTGATGTGCTGCCCGGGGACGCTTTCCAAAAAGCTCCGCAGCTCATCCCCCTGCCTGGTTTTATAGGAACCTTTGCTCTGCATGGTCTGCCTCCTGAATTTGATAACTGTTATCATATTATACCCCGGCTTTTGAAAAAGTCAATATGAAAATGAGTTTCAATTTAAGAGCTACAGAAGACGGCGGCCTCCCGTCGATTTTTGTCGGAAGCTGTGAAAAAATGACGGATAGTCCTTGAAAATATCGACTGTATATTATATAATGTGTACAACTCCTAGCGCTTTACATGCAATCTATTGGGCAAGAAGGAGAAGAATGCCATGGGCGGAAAAAAGAGAATCGTGCTGCTTGCCCTGCTTCTGGCGGCAGCCCTGCTGGGCTGTGAGCGGAAGCAGCCCACAAAAGCCCTGCCCAGGTTGGTGATGGGTTACGATGAGTATCGCCCCTATACCTATACCGATGAGGACGGCCATGGCGTCGGAATCGATGTAGAAATTGCCACAGAGGCTTGCAGGCGGCTGGGCCGTCAGCCGGTGTTCCTCCGGATAAATTGGAGTATGCGGGACACCTGCCTGAAAAACGGAACCGTGGATTGCCTGTGGTGCTGCTACTCCATGAACGGTCGGGAGGAGGACTACGACTGGGCGGGCCCCTATGTGCTGGGCCGTCAGGTGTGGCCGTGCTGAAAGGCAGCCCAATCCAAACCCTCAGCGACTTGGAAGGAAAGCAGATTGCGGTTAAGACAGCAACCAGCTCCGAAAGCCTTTTTCTACAGACGCAGGGGAAACGTCTGCCCCGGGCCGCAACGATTTACAGCCTGGTGGATATAGAAGAGGTTGTGGCGGCCCTGCGTAACAACTATGTGGATGCCTGCGCCGGTTACTCTGCCACACTGGCGCAGATGCTGAAGAACAGCGATGTGGAGTACCGCTTCTTAGAGGAGGATATCCAGCTGTCCGAGCTGGGGGTAGCCTTCTATCCCGGTGCCAACCAGAGCCTGTGCCAGCAGCTGAACCAGGTTCTGGAGGAGATGCGTAAGGACGGTACAACCCGGGAAATTCTGGAGCGCTACGGCATAAATGCTGACAAGGCGCTGGGAGGTGGACTGGGTGCATAAGTCTGCTATACGCAATTTGCCCAAGCGCTTGCCCCGGATTACGGCGGTGATGGCCCTGGGGCTGGCGCTGCTGCTGGCGGTGATGGCACTGGCGGGCTGCTGGGAGTTTGGCTCCACCTCCGTTCTGACGAAAAATACTCTGGAAACCCTGAAGCAGCAGTGCATCAACTATGATAAGCTGCTGGCTGCCGACCGCACCAAGAGCCTGTTCCGGCTGGCGGATTTGCTGACGGATTTGAGCTACCATTTGCAGGAGCAGCCGGAGCTTGCTACGGACACCTTCCTGGAGGGGCACGTGGACCGTCTGCGAATCAGCGGCATTGCGCTGCTGGATGAGAATTTGAAGCTGGATGCCTCCGGCTACACCCGCCAATACCGGAATCCCCAGTGGAAATACTCCGAAAACGGCACCCGGTTTGCAGACATTGTGGACTATCCCAATAAAATCTATGCCCACCGTGTCCAGACAGGGGGCAATGACTACGATATCTGTGCCGTGTCCCGGAAGGACAAAAAGGGCATCCTGGTGGGATTTTACCGCCAGCCCGCCGGGATGCTTTCCGGCACGGAGAATGATTTGGCCAGCTTGCTGGGGGGACTGTACCTGCAAAAGCAGGGTGCATATGCCATTTCCTGGGAGGATACCGTCTGGGCCACCAGTGACTCCCAGATGGAGAGCGGGACACTGCCGGAGAATCCGGTGCTTCGCCGCCTGTCCCAGCTTCCTTCGGATGGGCAGCTGCGCCCCTTCCATGTCAATGGCAGCGCCTACCTGGGCTGCCGCTCCGGCTGCAACGGCTATGTGCTGTATATCTATTATCCCATTCTGGCAGCCTTCCCCAATACCTGGCTGGCAGCGGCCCTGTTTGCCATGGCGTATTTCGTCACCTGGGCGGGGATATTTGCCACCCGGAACCGGGTGCTTTCCGACAATCAAAAGGCCCTGCAGGAGAGCAACCGCCAGCTAAGCGAGAAGGTGAATATGCTCCGCTCCCTGGAGACCATTTATTTCACCCTTTTCTACGTGGATTTGCCCGAGGATAGGTATGAGAGCATCTACCTGGCCCCCTGGCTGACGGATAAGGTTCCTGCCAAGGGGAGCTACCAGGAGCTGAAGCGGTATTTTATGGAGCACACCGTACTGCCCCAGTTCCGGGAGGAGCTGGACGGCAGACTGTCCCCAGAGTTTATCCAGGAAACCCTGAGCCTGGAAAACATCACCGACGTCCACAAGAGCTTCTATACCGATTATCAGGCATATCGGGGCGGGGAGGAGAAGTGGTGCCGGGTCAGCGTCACTGTAGCGGATTTCGACCAAGACGGCAAGCCGTCCCATGTGCTGATTCTTCTCCAGGATGTCAGCCGGGAGAAAACCAAAGAGGCCGCCTATCAGCGGCGCATTGTGGAAGAGGCCCAGGAGGCCCGGGTGGCCAACAGCGCCAAGACGGATTTCCTCCGCCGTATCAGCCACGACATCCGTACTCCCATCAACGGCATCCAGGGCTACCTCAACATGGCGGCCCGCAATCCCGGGGACATGCAGATTCAGGAGGAATGCCGGGAGCGGGCCATGGAGGCCCTGAACGCCCTGATGTCCCTGGTGAACAGTGTGCTGGATATGAGCAAGCTGGAGAGCAGCGAAATCAGGCTGGAAGAAAAGCCCTTCGACCTGATGGTGGTGCTGAACGAGACCACCACCCTGCTCCGGCCCCGGGCAACTGACCGGGGAATCGAGTATAAGGTGCTCCGGCGGGATTGCCTCCCTATTTCCCGGCTGGTGGGCAGTCCCAGGCATGTGATGCAGGTGCTGATGAATCTGGCGGGTAACGCCGTGAAGTATGGCAAGCCCGGGGGCTATGTCCACCTGAATACCCGGCTGGTATCCAGTACACCCACCACTGCCACCTTCGAATTCACCTGTGAGGACAATGGCCTGGGTATGTCCCAGGAGTTCCAGCAGCACATGTATGAGCCCTTTTCCCAGGAGGCCCAGGGAGCCCGCACCACCTACGAGGGCTCCGGCCTGGGGCTGTCTATTGTGAAGAAGCTGGTGGATGCCCTGGGGGGCACCATCCAATGCCACTCCGAAAAGGGGAAGGGTACTACCTTCCGGGTGGAGCTGACCTTCCAGATTGACAGAAGCTACACCGCCCAGCAGACCGATTCCGGCATCACAGGAGAGAAAAAGCTCCAGGGCGTCCGGGTGCTGCTGGTGGAGGACAACCACCTGAATATGGATGTGGCAGAGTTCCTGCTCACCACCCAGGGGGCGGAGGTCACCAAGGCGTGGAACGGCAAAGAGGCGGTAGAGGCATTCAGCGCCTCTCCGGCGGGCTATTTCCACCTTATCCTCATGGATATTATGATGCCGGTGATGGACGGCCTGGAGGCTTCCCGTGCCATCCGCAGCCTGGCAAGGGAGGATGCCCGGACTGTGCCCATTGCTGCCATGTCGGCCAACACCTTCTCCGATGATGTCAGGCGCAGCCTGGATGCCGGAATGAATGCCCACATCCCCAAGCCCGTGGACGAGGCCACCCTGCTCGCCGTAGCCCGGCAGCTGCTGGGAACGCAACCCTGATTACAACAATCCCCCTGCAAATGGTGAACCACTTGCAGGGGGACGGTTTTTGTGTACATGGTAGCTGGGAGGTCAGTCAGAGAATGCACCACTTTCTGGATCCCATTTTTCATGCATCCGGCATCAGCAAATCCAGGGCTTCGGTGAAGTTTACGTCCACCTGAAAATCTACCCGGGTTATTTCGTCTGTCACGCAGGTGACCCATTCTTCGGTGATAGGTACATTTTCCAGGAGGGCTCGCTCCCGCTGGGAGAGAATCTGGCTGCACAGGCCGGACCACATCGCCTCTGCCGAGCCTTCCACCAAAACGGGCCATCCTCCCAGGGGCAGGGCATCCACCTGACTGCGCCACTGATACTCTGGCCGGAGCAGACTGGACAGCAATTCATATGCCAGCTCCGGGTTGCTGCTGTCGGCGCCTACGGCTCCGAACCACTTGACCATGGCGGTAACATCGCCGCTGACGGCCCGCAGGGGAATCACCGCAAGCTCCTTCTCGTCCAGACTGGCCATGGCCGGGAGAGACAAAATCCGGCCGATGCTGGAAAGATAACAGGGCAGATATTCCAGCCCCGGCTTGCCATACCGGACACGGCTGAGATACATCTCAAGATTTGGCAGCAGAAGGACATAGTCCTCCTTCTGCCGGGCCATGGTGCACAGCTTTTCATAGCGGGTGAAAAATTCCGTCACTTCCTCAAAGGAGAGGCTGACCTTTCCGGTGTCGTAGTTGATTAAGCTGGAGAAGACGGTCTCCGGGCGGAGGTGGGCAATGGCCTCTCGGGTCAGCGCCAGGGCCAGCTCCGAGTCATTTTTGCCAAGGCCGTAGTCCAGCACATCCAGCACCGTCATATCCGGCTGCAGCTGGGGAATTTCCCCATCGGACAGGAAGTAGAAGGCTTTTACGTCGAAGCTCAGGGGCAGGAGCAGCCGTTTGCTCCCTACGCAGCCGCCGTCCATCACGGTGGTTTGCAGCCCCAGTGCATCCAGGGATGCATCATGGCTATACAAGTCGGAAATGTCCCGGAAGACACCCTGCTGCATGGCATAGGGGACACTATCGAACAGCGGCTCCACCGAGCGGCCCTTGGGCCCCAGGGATAGTGTGTGCGCCGCCGAGAGAACGTAGACATCCGGCCCCTTTCCGGCCTCCATAGCCTCCCGCAGGGCGGCCAATTGGCTCTGCCGAATTTCCTGCCGGGGAGACAAAATCTCCAAATTCACCCGGACATCGGGGTGCTTTTCCCGGAAAGCGGCGATGGCCTCTTCCAGGATGGTATCCATCTGGCCGGGGCCGGTGTATTCCGCCACCACCCAGACGGATGGTTCCGATGCTTCCGCCACTGCCCAGCCGCAGCAGCCCAAGGCCAACAGAAATGCCAGTATGGCAGTGACCAGTCGCCGGGTTTGCCTCATGTGTTGCCCTTTCATCCTTTGCTGTTTTATGCGGCGGTGCAGCTGTAGGTTTTTCCTGCGATGTTTTCGCCCCAGTTGCCGCAGATGGAGCACATATAGGTTGCGTAGGTGATGGTGACGGCGTGGACATGGGGCTTAAAGATTTCGGCGCAGGAATCAACGTTGAAATATTTGGTCTCCGACCGGGTTCCGCCGGTGGCTGCCATGGAATTGACGCCGCACTGGGAGCAGTACTTACCGTTGGTGGAGGGCACAGAGGTGGTCACCGGCTCGGCCAGGGCGGGAACCAGGATGGCTGCCAGCAGGAAAAGGCTGCAAATGGCAGAGGTGATTTTCTTGCAGAGGGAATGCTTCATGGGGAAATCATCCTTTCTGAATAAATATGGGAGCTTTGTTTCAACGAAATCCAGCCGATTGTGTACACATTCTCTACATTTCGTAGAATTATAATTATTTTATGACCGAAAATGACATTTGTCAAGAAAAATAATTCGCCGGTAAAATGAAATATTCGAAGCCTTTTCATAAGAAGACGGCGAAAAAAAGCCCCTGCGGCGAGGGCTTCCCTGGGCCGTATCAGCCTCGGGGCAGCTGCCTCTCCGCAGTGGCGATATATTATGGAAATTGCCCCGGCCCTGGGGGCGGCTGCTACCGGGGCACTGCCACGGTATCCAGCTGAGCGAAGAACTGACCTACGGCCTCCTGCACAGGGGCATTGATACTGGACATGGGGCTGGTGAGGAAGCAGATGGCCACCAGGCAGGCTGTCACCAAACAGACCGGCAGCGACCATCGGGAGGCCTTCTGGTATCCCAGAACGGTGCGAATTCTCTTTTTCAGGCCGTGACTGCCAAAGCCGGGAACTGGCGCAGCAGGGGCGGCCCAGGTGATAATCAGCTCCGCATATTTCTGACGCTTTCTGCTATTCAATTTGGCAGCGGTGGCCTGGTCACATGCCAGCTCCACATCCAGGCCGAACAGCCAATAGGCCAGCCACAGCAGCGGATGGAACCAATAAACGCACAGCAGCCCATAGGCCAGAATCTTCCACATGGGATCCAGCCGCCGGATGTGCTCCCGCTCATGGGCCAGCACCAGCTGGGCATCCTCCGGCGTCAGGCAGGAGGGGAGATAGATTTTTGGCCGAAGCACCCCCAGCACAAAGGGAGTGGGCAGATAGTCGCACACCCACACATTGTCCTTCCGTAGGACGGCCTCGTTCAGCCGCCGAGTCAGGCGGAGCAGCCGGAAAATGCCCAGCAGGAGCATGGCTCCCATGCCGACCAACCAAATTGCCCCCAGAGGCAGGGAGGCCAGCTTTGACGCTGCCAGCTCCAGCCGCTGGGGTATCAGACTCAGGCTGCTGTGCACTGTGACAGGGCAGACCAGCCGCACCGCCACCAGGGCCCAGAGACACACTGTATATTTTTTCGGACACCGGTGCAGTATATGCCGCAGCAGACACACCGGCAGAACAATCCACCCGGACACCATTGCCATTTTCAGTGCCCGGGTGAAAAGACCGGTCATTTCCCGGTCTCCTGGGGATACTCTGCTACGATACGCCGCAGGGCCTCCACCTCGTCTGAGGTCAGACGTTTCTTTGCGGTAAAGGCTGCCAGGAAGGAGGGAAAGTCCCCGCCAAAGTGGGCATCCACATAGGCTCGGCTTTGATTGGAATAGAATTCGTCTCTGGTTTGCAGGGAGGTCACCACACCGTCCTTGGTCTGAAACAGCCCCTTGTTGCACAGCCGCTTTAGAACTGTGTAAGAGGTGGTCTTCTTCCAGTGGAATACCTCCGCACATTTGTGGGACAGCTCGGCGGCAGTGATGGGCGCATTCTCCCAGACCAAATCCGCAAATTGCCCCTCAATGACGCCTAACTGAAAATTATTCATAATGCATCATCCTTTCTGAATCCATACTATATTCTGCCGAAAAAAATGTCAAGACTTTTTCATCGACCATTTTGTAACAAGTTTATGGATGTTGTCGCCGGGAATCTGGTTGGCGGTGGAAAAATGTCCTGTTTTTTTCCCGAATGCTGTGATATACTGAAGACGAAACAGAAAGGGGGCAGCCATATGCTGCATCTTTTGATAGGAACGGATTGGACACAGAACAGCGGCGAAGTGCTTGCCCGGCTCTCTCAGGATGTCAAGCAACGCAGACCCGGGCGAATTCTTATGGTGCCGGAGCTGATTAGCCACGAAACCGAGCGGGCGTTGTGCCGCTGTGCCGGGGACACTGCCAGCCGATATGCAGAGGTGCTGTCCTTCACCCGCCTGGCCAGAAGAGCGGCGGAGCAGGCGGGCAGCGGCGCCATGGAGTGCCTGGATGGCGGCGGACGGGTGGTGGCTATGGCAGCGGCAGCCCGCCAGCTGGCCAGCAGACTGAAAGCCTATGCCGCAGTGGAGACAAAGCCGGAATTCCTCACCCAGCTTATCGATGGGGTGGACGAATTCAAGCGCTGCTGCATCAGCCCGGCAGATCTAAAGGCCGCTGCCGCCCAGACAGAGGGAAGCCTGGCTCAGAAGCTGGAGGAGCTCTCATTGCTGATGGAGAGCTACGACAGCTTGTGCAGCCGAGGCAAGCGGGACCCCCGGGATCAGATGACCTGGCTGCTGGAGCAGCTGGAGGATGGGGACTTTGCCAGGCAGCATGTTTTTTACATTGATGGCTTCCCGGATTTCACCCGGCAGCATATGGCCATTTTGGAGCATCTGATTCAGTTCAGCCCGGAGGTTACGGTGAGCCTGAATTGTGACAGCGTGGGCTCCCACCAGCTGGCCTTTGAGAAGGCGGGGCAGACTGCCTCGGAGCTGTACCGGGCTGCCCAGCGGCTGCATGTTCCGGTTAAGGTGGAGGAGATTCACCAGCGGGAGGATCGGCTGTGCGTCCTCCGGGAGAAGCTATTCCAGGGCCCGATTCAGCAGGGCTGCGCTGCCCAGTTCCTGCGGGTCTGTCGGGCGGACTCCCCCTGGGCAGAGGTGATGGAGGCAGCCCACCGGGTACGTGCCCTGGTTTCCCAGGGCTGCCGCTACCGGGATATCACTCTGGTCTGCACGGATATGGGGCAGTATCAGCCCCTGGTGAGCTTGATTTTTTCCAGGATGCACATCCCTGTCTACCAGTCCGGCACCGAGGATATTCTGCAAAAGAGCATGATTTCCACCGTCCTCACTGCATTGGATGCCGCCCTCAGCGACTATGACCAGCGCAGTGTCCTCCGCTATTTTCGTTCGGCCCTGTCCGGCTTGGACGCGGACACCTGCGATTTGCTGGAAAACTATGCCTTCCTCTGGGACATCCGGGGCATCCGGTGGGCCAGGGAATGGGAAAATCATCCGGACGGCCTGGGGGCGGAGTGGAGCTCCGATGCCAGGGCCCGGCTGGAAGCCCTGAACGCTGCCCGCCGGAGGGAGATAGAGCCTTTGGAGCAGCTGCGCCAGTCCTTCCGCACCTGCGTCAGTCTGGCCGGGCAGGTGGAGGCGTTGTACGAGTTTTTGGAAACGGTGGGCATGGAGCAGCGCCTGGAGCAGCTGTCCCAGGCCCTGGATGCTTCCGGCAACGGCCGGGAAGCGCAGATTCTGAATCAGCTATGGGAGATTTTGATGTCCGCCCTGGAGCAGCTATACGACGTGCTGGGCCAGACCCACTGGGAGCCGGAGCATTTCCAGCGGCTGCTGCGGCTGCTGCTGAGCCAGTACGATGTGGGCACCATCCCGCCGGTGCTGGACGTGGTGCAGCTGGGGCCGGTGGCCTCTATGCGCTGCCATAGCCGTAAGCATTTGATTCTTCTTGGTGCCCAGGAGGGCGGCCTGCCCGGCTATTCCGGCTCTGCCGGTGTCCTTACCGACCAGGAGCGGGTGACGCTGCGGGCCCTGGGGGTTCCCCTTACCGGCGGCGGTATGGAGGGTGTCCAGGCGGAGTTTGCGGAAATCTATGGCGTGTTCTGCGGCGCAACCCAGTCGGTGGAGGTGCTTTCCTCCGGCAAGCAGCCCTCCTTCGTCTGCCGCCGCCTGGCGGAGCTGGCAGGGGAGGAGACCCTGCTGCGGGACACCCTGGGCTTTGCCGATGCAGATGCCGGGGAGGCCGGGGCATTCCTGGCCGGGTGGAAGCAGCGGCAGCTGGCAGAGGAGCTGAACATCCTGGACGACTACTGCCGCACCTGCTCCCAGGCGGATTTCCAGCTGGGGGCCGTCAGCCAGAAGAACATCCGCAAGCTCTACGGCGAAAGCCTGTGCCTCTCCGCCTCCCAGGTGGATAAGCAGGCCAGCTGCCGCCTGGCCTATTTCCTCAACTACGGTCTGCGAGCCAAGGAACGGAAGGAGGCCACCGTGGACCCGGGGGAGTTTGGCACCTATGTCCACGCCGTGCTGGAAAATACGGCCCGCCGGGTTCGGGAGCTGGGAGGCTTCCATCAGGTGAGCCTGGAAAATACCCTGGACATTGCCCATGAATTTTCCCAGGAGTACGCCCAGGCCCGGTTCAGTCAGCTTCAATCCCAGCGGATGGAGTATTTGTTCCGGCGGAATCTCCGGGAGCTGGATATGGTGGTGGAGGAGCTATGGCAGGAGCTGCGGGAATCCCAATTCCAGCCGGAGGGCTTCGAGGTGGATTTCGGCTTTGGAAAGGCGGATTCCCTGCCGCCCATTGCCATCCCCAATGGGAAAATAAACGCCATCCTCCGGGGCTATGTGGACCGGGTGGATGTGTGGCAGAGCCCGGGCAGCAAATACTACCGGGTTGTGGATTACAAAACCGGGAAAAAGGATTTTGATTACTGCGATGTGTTCAACGGCATCGGCCTGCAAATGCTGCTGTATCTGTTTGCTTTGGAGGAAAGCGGCGGGGAGCTGCTGGGGGAGCACCCCATTCCGGCGGGCGTCCAATATTTCCCTGCCCGGGCACCCTATATCAATGAAAAGAGTATGCCGGATCCCGGGCAGGTGGAAAAGAATCGCCGGAAGGAATGGGGCCGCCAGGGATTGCTGCTGGATGACAGGCAGGTTCTGGATGCCATGGAGCCGGGGCAGAAGCAGCGCCTGCCTGTGAAGGAGAACAAGGAGGGGGCGCTTACCGGGGATTTGGCGAACCGTGGACAGCTTCGGCTGCTGGAAAAATACGTCTTCCGGGTTCTGGGGAAGCTGGTGGAGGACATTGTCTCCGGCAATGTGGAGCCCAACCCCTATACCCGGGGGAGCGACCACGATACCTGCCGCTACTGCCCCTACGGCGACGTATGCCATAGCGGCAGCGTCACTGGACGGCGGAATTACAAGAAAATGGATGCCCAGGAATTCTGGGAGCAGATGGAAAAGGAGATGAGGCAACATGGCTGAGCAGCTGACCCCGGCCCAGGAGCTGGCAGTTCATAATCGGGGGGGCAAGCTGCTGGTCAGCGCCGCCGCCGGGTCTGGCAAGACCAAGGTTCTGGTGGATCGTCTGCTGGATTATCTGACGGATGAAAAGGACCCTGCCAACCTGGATGAATTCCTGATCATCACCTATACCAAGGCGGCGGCTCTGGAGCTTCGCAGTAAGATTGCATCCAAGCTCGCCCAGCGCATTGCCCAGCAGCCGGAGAACGCCCATTTGCAGCGCCAGCTCCAGCGGCTGTTCCTGACCCAGATTTCCACGGTGCACAGCTTTTGCACCGCGATTCTCCAGGAATATGCCTACCGGGTGAATCTGCCCGGGGATTTCCGGGTGGCGGAGGAGACGGAGTGCGCCGAAATTCGGGCGGCATTGATGAAGGATTTGCTGGAGCGGGCCTATGAAGACGACACGCTGGAAAACCATTTCCTGGAGTTTTTGGATTCCCAGGGGGTGGGGCGAAACGACGGTGCCGTCCCGGAAATTGTGGAGCAGGTCTACAACGCCGCCCGCTGCCATCTGAATCCCCAGCAGTGGCTGGAGGACTGCCTGCACCACGTGGAGCTGGAAGAAATCACCGATGCGTCGGATACCATCTGGGGCCGGTATCTGATGGAGGACCTGTTCTCCTGGCTGGACGTGCAGATTTCGGCGCTTTCCGTCTGCCTAGAGCGGCTGCGCCGGGATAGGGGAGTGGAAAAGCCCATTGCCCTGATTGCCTCCATGGTGGAGCAGCTGAAGTTGCTGCGTAGCAGCACCACCTGGGATCAGGTGCATGTTCGGAAAGATATCGATTATGGACGGCTGACCTTCTCCGGCAAGGAATATGACCCGGAGCTGGCGGAGCAGGTGAAGGTTATCCGAAAAGCCTGCAAGGATGGGCTGGAAAGCCGCACCGTATGCTTTTCCAGCGATTCCCGCCAGGTGCTATCGGAGCTGCGGGCCTCCTCCGGGGCGGCCCAGGGCATTGTGTGGCTGGTGCGGCAGTTCGATGCGGATTTTACCCGGGTGAAGCGAAGCCGCCATATCCTGGATTTCAGCGACCTGGAACACAGCACCCTGGATTTGCTTCTGGGCAAGAACCGCATGGGCCCCACCGCTGCCGCCCGGGAAATCGGTGCCCGGTTCCGGGAGATTATGGTGGATGAATACCAGGACTCCAATGGCGTGCAGGATGCCATTTTCTCTGCCCTGACCCTACAGAAGCAGAACTGCTTCCTGGTGGGGGATGTGAAGCAGTCCATCTATCGCTTCCGTCTGGCAGACCCCCAGATTTTCCTGGATAAATACCGGGCCTATGTCCCGGCCCAGGAGGCGGAGCCGGGGGCGGGGAGAAAAATTATGCTCAGCCATAATTTCCGCTCCGGTATCGAGGTGATTTCCGGCATCAACGATGTGTTTGAGACTTGCATGAGCCCCCAGGTGGGGGGGCTGGTCTATGGCGAGGCGGAGGCCCTGCGGGAGGGGAAACCCCACATTCCCCTGAATGACACAGCAACGGAGCTGTATGTCCTGGACATTGCCGACGGTGCCGCCTATGCCAAGGAGGCGGCGTTTGCGGCGGAGCGGATCCGGCAGATGCTGGCCCAGGGTACCCAGGTCAGGGATGGCGACACCCTGCGCCCGGTGACGCCGGAGGATATCGTGATTCTTCTGCGCTCTCCCAACACCATGGGCGGTGCCTTCCGGGATGCCCTGGAGGCCGAGGGCCTGCGCTGTGCCATGGACGGCGGCACCGGTCTGCTGGATACCCAGGAGGTCAGCACCCTGCGGGCCCTGCTGCAAACCGTGTCCAATCCCCGGCAGGATATTCCACTGCTGTCGGCGTTGGCAAGTCCGGTTTTCGGCTTTACGGCAGACGATTTGGCCGGCTTCCGTGGGGCGTGGAAGCGGGGCAGCCTTTACGATGCCCTGCGCCAGAGCACAGATGAAAAGGTAGTGAATTTCCTAACGGTTTTGGAGGAACTGCGAAACCAGGCCCGATTGGAGCCACTGACCAAGCTGCTGCAAAACTGCTTCCAGCGTACCCGGCTGGACAGCATCTTCGGCGCAATGCCCGGCGGTCAGGCCCGGCGGGAAAATTTGCAGAGCTTCTACCAGATTGCGGTGGAGTATGAGCAGGGCGGCTTGCGTACCCTGGGGCAGTTTCTGGAATATCTGGAATCTCTGAAGGATAAGCGGGCAGCCTCCGGCAGCAATGCCGGTTGCGTAACGCTGATGAGCATTCACAAGTCCAAGGGGTTGGAGTTCCCGGTGGTGTTCCTCTGTGGTTTATCTCACAGCTTCAATGGGGAAGATCAGAGGAAGCCTGTGCTCTGTGATAAGGATTTGGGCCTGGGTCTGGCAGTGGCGGACAATGTCAACCGGGTTCGCTACAGCACCATTTCCAAGGCCGCAATCGCCGCCTCCGTCAAGGGGGAGAACATCAGTGAGGAACTTCGTGTCCTCTATGTGGCCATGACCCGGGCCAAGGATCGGCTGGTGATGACCTGTACCATGAAAAATCCCCAATCCTATCTCACCAAGCTGGCCCGGCGGCTGATTCCCGGGGGAGAGCAGGCTGTATGCATGGAGGCCAGCTGCCCCGGGGACTGGATTCTGGCCACTGCCATGCAACGACTGGAGGCAGGGGAGCTGCACAATGTGGCCTGCCGGCCAGAGCGGCTGCATACGGACGACTATCCCTGGAAAATCCGGCTGGTGCAGCCCCAGGCGGCGGCCACCCAGAGCGTAGTTCCGGAGCAGGAAACCCAGCCCTTCCCGGAGGATACGCTTCCCCGCCTGCGGGCGGGACTGGCCTTCCGCTATGGGCATATCCCTGCCACCCAGGCACCCTCCAAGCAGACTGCCACCGGCAGAAAGGGCGGCGTCCGGGAGGAGGAGGCCCAGCAGGATACCCCCCGGAAACCGGAGCTCCGTGCCTGGCGCAAGCCCGCCTTCCGGGAAGCCCAGAGGCGGGGGACGGCCTATGGAAGCGCTGTCCATAGCGTGATGCAGTTCATCCGCTATGATGCCTGTACAGACGAGGATTCCGTCCGCCAGGAAATTGACCGCCTACAGCAATGCGGTCTTCTGACCCAGGAGCAGGCGGATATGATTTCGCCCAGCCAGATTGCCGCCTTTTTCCGCACTCCCATTGGCCGGAAGCTCTGGGGCGGGGTGCCCTATATCCGGGAGTTCAAATTCTCCATTTTGGACAGCGGCGAAAAATACGGCGAAGGGCTGGAAGGGGAGCAGGTGCTCCTACAGGGCGTGGTGGACTGCGCTCTGCTGGAAGAGGATGGCATCACCATCCTGGACTTCAAGACAGACCACATCCGGCAGGAGGCCATGGAGGATGCCGTCGCCCGGTATCGCCCCCAGCTGGAAACCTATGCCGAGGCCCTCAGCCGCATCTATGAAAAGCCGGTGAAGCAGCGGCTGCTCTATTTCTTCCACCTGGGGCAGCTGGCTGAGGTGTAGCTATTTTCTGCTTTCCCATACAAAAATACCGGAGCAGCGCGAACTGTTCCGGCATTTTTTATCGGCAGCGGCTCAGCGGCACTGCTTCTGCTCCTGGTTCTGGGTCTTATTCTGGCTCTGGTTCTGATTCTGGCTTTGGTTCTGGCTTTGATTCTGGGTTCTGTTCTGCTGATTCATATGGGTTTCCTCCTCAATATGGTTGCGGCTTCCCGCTGTGATAGATTGCCCCAAAATTCAGGCTTTATCCCTGGGCTTGAACAAAATTCCGGCAAGAAGTCCGAAAAAGATTGCCGCTGTAATCCCACCGGCGGTTGCCCTCAGCCCGCCGGTGAGGATGCCCAGGGCCCCCTTCTGTCGGACGGCCTCCTGAACACCCCGGGCCAGGGTTGCGCCGAAGCCGGTAAGGGGTACGGAGGCTCCGGCCCCGGCAAAGTCTATCAGCGGCTGGTAGAGACCGACGGCCCCCAGAATCACGCCGGTGACCACATAGCCTACCAGAATTCTGGCAGGAGTGAGATTCGTTCTGTCAATTAAAATCTGCCCGACAAGGCAGAACAGGCCTCCTATTAAAAATGCCTTTCCATAGTCCATTTAGCTTGCACCTCCCCCAATGGCCACTGCGTGACATATTCCGGGGATGGGCAGCCCCTGCTGGGTGGAGGTGGGGGAGAGCAGCGCCCCGGTGCCGCAGAACAGAATTTTTTTCAGCTTTCCGGTGGAGAGCTGCCCCAGCAGGTGCCCGCACAGGGTGATGGCACTGCACCCGCAGCCGGAGCCGCCGGAGTGCACATCCTGCCGGGTGTTGTCAAAAACCATAGTGCCGCAGTCCGCCAATTTGCCGCCCAGCGCCAGCCCATCCCGGCTGGCCAGCTCCAGCAGCAAATCCTTCCCCAGCTGGCCCAGGTCACCGGTGACAATCAAGTCGTAGTCCTCAGGAGTCAGATTCAAATCCTCCAAATGGGCCCGGATGGTGGCGTAGGCCGCCGGGGCCATGGCTGCCCCCATATTTCCCGGGTCCTTGATGCCCAAATCCCTTACGGTGCCCACGGTACCGCAGAGGAGCCGGGGGCCCTGACCCTCGCTGCAAACCAGGGCGGCACCGGCGCCGGTGAC
>UROL01000017.1 GCA_900549495.1 uncultured Eubacteriales bacterium
TCCTGGAGAAAACATTTTGTTTTTTCGTCTGTCTACTTGACAGGGAGCGGTTCATTTCCGTTGCAGCAGCCATTTCTTATTGAATTATGCTTCTTCCTGTATGCCCTGGTATTCCAGCAGCTCCAGCACCTGCTGGCCCCGCTGGGTCAGGCCCATGCTGCCGCAGAGGGGATATTCCCGGTAGCGTTCCAGGGATGCGCCCCTGAGGGGCCGGGTGTAGTCTATGGAAATCAGGGCCTTCTTTTCCAGGCATTGCAGCACCAGGCTGGTCTGCTCCAAATTCTCGCAGCCCTCTTCCAGGCACACCGGCACATCCTCCCCCAGCTTCCGGGCCACGGGCAGAAAGGCCACCTGCCCCAGCAGGCGCAGAAGCGCCACCTCCGGCCCGGTGAGGGACAGGGTGGAGGCATTGCTGCACCCGGTGCAGCCGGTGCAGCCGGAGCAGCTGCCGCAGTCCGTCATTGTTCTTCCCCCCTGTGGGCGATAACATGCCTCTTGATAATGGCAAAGCTCTCGTCGCTGATGACATGCTCGATTTTGCAGGCATCCTCCGCGGCGATTTCCTTCGGCACCCCCAGGCTGACGAGTATCTGGGAGAGGACGGTATGGCGCTCGTAGATTTTCTCGGCAATGGCCCGGCCGGCATCGGTGAGCAGCAGACCGCCATCCTTTTCCATGGTAATCAGGCCGCCCTTACGCAGCAGCCCCATGGCCCGGGACACACTGGGCTTGGAATACCCCAGATATTCTCCTACATCAATGGAGCGGACAAATCCGCTTTGGCGGCTGAGAACCAAAATGGCCTCCAGATACATTTCGCCGGACTCATGGACATTCATCATGCATACACTCCGTTTTCCCGGGGATACCCCGGGGTACTTATATGCCTTATTTTATACCACAATTTCCCCGGAAATGCAAGGGATCCGGGCAAAGCAAATGGACAGGAGCTGGTTTAGCAGCTCCTGCGTAGATTTTTGTACGGAATTTATCCCCTGGCTGCCCTGGCCATGGCGGCAATGTCCCCCACGCCGTCCAAGACGATGCTGGGGCGATAGGCATAGGTTTTCAGCGTTTCCCGAGTGGAGACACCGGAGAGCACCAGGACGGTGGACATGCCGCTCTCCATGCCGGAGATTACGTCGGTATCCATCCGGTCCCCCACCATCACCGCCTCGGCGCTATGGCAGTTCAGCAGGTTTAGCCCGGTACGCATCATCAGGGGATTGGGCTTGCCGCAGAAATAGGCCTGGGTGCCGGTGGCCATCTCAATGGGGGCAATCAGCGCCCGGCAGGCCGGGGCGATGCCGCATTCAATGGGGCCGGAGACATCGGAGTTGGCTCCAATGAGCTTGGCCCCCTTCAGCACCAGGTTGGTGGCCTTGGTCAGGGTGTCCAGGGAATAGGAGCGCCCCTCCCCCACCACCACATAGTCGGGATTCACATCGTTCATGGTGATGCCCGCATCATACAGGGCGTTCAGCAGCCCCGCCTCGCCGATGACGAACACCGAGCAGCCCGGAGCCTGCTCCTTCAAAAAGGCAGCCGTAGCCAGAGCGCTGGTATAAAAATGCTCCTCCGGCACATCCAGCCCCATCCGGGCCAGCTTCTGATTCAGCTCCCGGGGGGTATAGCCGCTGTTGTTGGTCAGGAACAGGTATTCCTTCTGCTCCTCGTGGAGCCACTGGATAAACTCCGCCACCCCGGGCAGAATCCGGTTTCCGTGGTAGATGACTCCGTCCATATCGCAGATAAAGCCCTTTTTCTCGTTGAAATCCATTCTGTCCATCTTTCTATCAGCCTTCTTTACGATTCATATTTTACAGTTCCAACATACCCCAGAATTGTAAAATCGGCAAGAGGGCACATGTAAAATCTATGTAAAGCTAGATGGAGTTCTTCTCCTCCAGCTGCTTTTCCAGGGCAGCCTGTCTGGCCAGAATCGCCGTGACCTTGTCATAGAGGTCTTCTATCATGATTTCGGTTTTCAGATTGACCTTGTAGTCGTTTTCCGCCCGGCGGCGATCCTTTTCCTCCTGCCGGTTTTGGCTCATCATAATCAGGGGGGCCTGAATGGCAGCCACGCAGGAAAGCACCAGATTCAGCAGAATAAAGGGATATGGATCAAACGCCTTGGCCGCCAACAGGACGTTGACCGCCATCCATAGAATCAGCACACCGGTAAAGGAGAAGATGAAGGCCCAGCTCCCGGCAAATTTTGCGATGGCATCCGCCGCCCGCTGACCCAGGGTGTATTTTTCCTTCTCCCCTGCGGGATTCACAGAAACCTTGCTGTCTGCCAGAAGGTTCAGCACCTCCTCGTCCGTCATGTCGTGGCGGATATCCGCCAGAACCTCTTTCAGCAGCTTTCGATTTTCTTTCATTTGTTTTTTCCCTCTTTTTTTCCGCCGAAGACAATCCAGCCGATGACAGCCAGGAAGGCGGCAGCCACAATCAGCCAGGGAACCAGGTAGCCGGTGCCCTTTTCCCGGAACATATCCCAGTAGCCCTTGACGTAAATCACCACCACAATGGCCGGGAGCACGTAGCGCATATAGCCTCGGGCCCAGCCGGGGAAGCGCAGGCCCTTACCGGCATCCGCCTCTGCCAGGAAATTGTCCCAGCCCCAGCCGTAGCGGTTGATGCAGAAGGCCAGATACACCAGGGAGCCCAGGGGCAGCAGATTGTTGGAGACGATGAAATCCTCCAAATCCATCAGCCCGGAGCCCGGGCCCAGGGGCTGTAGGCCAGACAGCACATTGAAGCCCAGCACGCAGGGCAGGGCCAGAACAATCATGGCCACGGTATTGACAGCCACCGCCTTTCTCCGGCTCCAGTGCCATAGGTCCATGGTACAGGCCAGAATGTTTTCAAACACGGTGATGATGGTGGAAATGGCGGCAAAGGACATAAACAGGAAGAACAGCATTCCCCAAATTCGCCCGCCGGACATCTGGTTGAAAATATTGGGCAGGGTAATGAAAATCAGGGAGGGGCCGGAGCCCGGCGTAATCCCGAAGCTGAAGCAGGCGGGAATGATAATCATTCCGGCCATCAGGGCCACAAAGGTATCCAGAACGGTGACGCTCAGGGCATCCCCGGTAAGGGAGGCATCCTTATCCTTATAGCTGCCGCAGATGGACATGGCGCCAATGCCCAGGCTCAGAGTAAAGAAGGATTGGCTCATGGCGGCAAAAATCACATTGCCGATGCCCCGCTCCGCCATGGCGGCAAAATCCGGCACCAGGTAGAACCGGATGCCCTCTCCTGCCCCGGGCAGGGTGGCAGAGTGCACCGCCAGTACCACAATCAGCCCCAGCAGGCCAATCATCATGCCCTTACTGACCCGCTCCACGCCCTTCACCACACCCAGAGCGCAGATGCCGAAGGAAATCACCGTGGCCAGCACCGCCCAGAAGAGCATCTGCCCCGGGTTACCGGTGAGGGAGGTAAAGGCATCGGCCACCTGCTCCGTGGTCATGGCTGCGGCGGTGAACTCACCCCGGAGGCATTTCCAGAAGTAGCACATCATCCATCCGGCCACGGTGGTATAGAACATCATCAGCAGCACATTGCCCGCCATGGCCATCACGCCATAGTGGTGGAAATGGCTGCCCTTGGGCTCCAATTCCTGGAAGGAGGCCACGCAGCTTTTCCGGCTGCTGCGGCCCACGGCGTACTCGCACACCAGAATGGGAATGCCCAGCACTGCCAGAAACACCAGATAAATCAAGATAAAGGCCGCTCCCCCGAATTCGCCGCAGATATAGGGGAACCGCCAGACATTGCCGATTCCCACGGCACAACCGGCGGAAACCAGGACAAAGCCCAGCCGGGAGCTGAAGGTCTCTCGTTTTTCCATATGTTCTCTCCTTCTATGTTCGAAAATATGAATAGAGTATATCGTATTTTTCGATAAATAGCAAGCACCTGTTTCATTTTTCATACAGAAAGGCGCCCCCATGCTTTTGCTGCACGGGAGCGCCCTTGCTTTTTATCGCTCTTCTCGGAAGTAGGACTGGCCCAGGCTCTCGGGGGGCTGGGTCTCCCGCTTATTACGCATACTGGTCATCACCAGCACTACAATGGTGACAATATAGGGAAGCATCTTATACAGCTCCTTCATTGCCATGCTGGGGCTGGGCAGGAACAGGTACAGAATATACAGTCCGCCAAAGAGGATGGAGCTGATGATACCCACACTGGGCCGCCAGATGGTGAAGATAACCAGCGCGATTGCCAGCCAGCCCCGGTCACCGAAGCCATTGTTGGACCACACGCCGTTGGCATAGTCCATCACATAGTACAGGCCGCCCAGGCCCGCAATCATGCTGCCGACAATGGTGGCGACGTATTTGTATTTGCCGATGTTGATGCCCGCAGCGTCTGCCGTGGCAGGGTTCTCGCCCACGGCACGCAGGTGCAGGCCGGTGCGGGTGTGGCCCAGGATATAGGAGGCCAGCAACGCAATGAAGATGGCCAGATACGCCAGGAAGCCATAGGAGAACAGCAGCTTGCCCACGGCGCCGGTGGTCTGGGCAAAGGGCAGGGTGCGGCGGAAATAGCTGCTGGTGGCAGACAGGGCGATGGAGGGCACATCCGCCCCCACCAGCTTAATCAGAGAGCCGCCGAAGAAATTGCCGAAGCCCACGCCGAAGGTGGTCATGGCCAGACCGGTGACGTTCTGATTGGCCCGCAGGGTGACGGTGAGGAAGCAGTACAGCGCCCCCATCAGGGCAGAGCCCAGAAGGCAGCCCAGCATGGGGAAAAGCAGCGCCAGGAAGCCATTCATATTCCCCTTGGCGGCCTGCTCATACAGGAAAGCGCCAATGACGCCGCCAATGCCGCCCACATACATAATGCCGGGAATACCCAGGTTCAGGTTGCCGGACTTTTCGGTGATGGTCTCACCGGTGGAGCCAAAGAGCAGCGGGATGCCCTGCATCACAGCCCGGGGGATAAAGGCAACAAGGTCAAACATTACTTTTCCTCCTTCCCCCCTGCCTTACGCAGGGAAATCTTATAGGTGATGAAGAATTCACAGCCGATAATAAAGAAGAGGATGATGCCGGTGAGGATGTCGCCGAAGGAATCGTTCAGCCGGAACTGGGTGGCAATCTCCCCAGAGCCCCGGCCCAGGAACACCAGCAGCAGACTGGTGAAAATCATGCCAATGGGATTGAATTTCGCCATCCAGGACACCATAACGGCGGTAAAGCCCCGGCCTCCGGCGGTGGCGGCGGCGATGGTATGGTCAGAGCCGCCCACCAGGAGCAGACCTGCCAGGCCGCACAGGGCGCCGGACAGAGCCATGGTGCGGATGATGACCCGCTCCACCTTGATGCCCACATACTTTGCCGTGCGGACGGACTCGCCCACCACGGAAATCTCATAGCCGTGCTTTGTCCAGTTCAGGTAGATATACAGCAGACCTGTGAGAATGGCCACCACCAGAACGGTGAACAGGTATTTCTGCCCGGCCACTGTGGGCAGCCAACCGGCCCGGGTGGACTGATTGATGATGCCCACCTTGCCGGAGCCCTTGGGCACCTCCCAGATGATGACGAAATAAGCCACAATCTGGGTGGCCACATAGTTCATCATCAGGGTGAACAGGGTTTCGTTGGTGTTCCACTTTGCCTTGAAAAAGGCAGGAATGGCCCCCCAAACGCCACCGGCTGCCAGGGCGCAGACCAGCATAACAAGAATCAGCAGCCAATTGGGCAGCTTGTCGCCCAGGTGAATCATGCAGGCTGCCGTGGCCAGGCCCCCCATCAGCACCTGTCCTTCGCCGCCCACGTTCCAGAACTTCATCCGGAAGGCAGGGGTAACGGCCAGGGAGACACACAGCAAGACAGAGAGATTTTGCAGCACATTCCAGATGCGCCGGGGTGTGCCGAAGGCACCATCCCACATGGTTTTGTAAATGGCAATGGGGTTTTCGCCGGTCATGGCTGTGGTGACAAAGCCGCACACCACCAGGGCCAGCAGGATTGCAATGCACCGGATGCCCCAGGCTCCATACCAGGGCAGCTCCTTGCGCTTGGATAGGTGGAAGAGTTTCTGATTCATATTAGCCTCCTACCTTGGTCATCATCATGCCCACCCGGCTCTTGTCCGCAGGGGTGGGATGCTCCACCACGCCGCTGACCTTGCCGCTGCACAGCACCAGAATCCGGTCGCACAGCTCCAGCAGCACGTCCAGGTCTTCGCCTACAAATACCACGGCCACCCCTCGCTCCTTCTGCTTGGTGACCAGGTCATAGATGGCATAGGAGGAATTGATATCCAGGCCCCGAACGGCGTAGGCCGTCAGCAGCACCGTAGGTGCGGAGGCGATTTCCCGGCCCACCAGCACCTTCTGCACGTTGCCGCCGGAGAGTCGGCGCACCGGGGTGGATACACTGGGGGTAACCACTTCCAGCTCGTCCACCACCTTCTGGGCCAGCTTTCTGGGCCGCTTCCGGTCGGTGAAGAAGGAGTGGCCCATGCGGAAGGAACGGAGCATCATATTGTCGGTCAAATCCATATTGCCCACCAGGCCCATGCCCAGCCGGTCTTCCGGGACGAAGGACAATGTCACGCCCATGGAGGCAATCTCCAGAGGGTCCTTGCCCAGCAGCTCTTCCCGGGTGCCGTCGTCCTCCAGATAGGTCACGGTGCCCTTTTCGGTTCTCTGCAAGCCGGCAATGGCCTCCAGCAGCTCCTTCTGGCCGCAGCCGGAGATACCGGCAATACCCAAAATCTCGCCAGAGTTGGCGGTGAAGGATACGTCGTCCAGCTTCACAATGCCGTCGATGCTCCGTACCGTCAGCCCCTCCACCTGAATCCGGGGCTTGGGGTTCACCGGCTCCGGGCGATGGATATTCAAGGTGACGGCATGGCCCACCATCATATTGGTCATTTCCTGGGCGTTGGTGTTTTTGGTGAGCATATCGCCCACAAAGCGGCCCCGGTTCAGGATGGCCACCCGGTCGGACAGGGCCTCCACCTCGTGCATCTTATGGGTGATAATCACAATGGCCTTGCCGCTGTCACGCATATTCCGCAGGACGTTGAACAGCTTCTCTGTCTCCTGGGGAGCCAGCACGGCGGTGGGCTCGTCCAGAATCAGGATGTCCGCCCCCCGGTAGAGCACCTTCACAATCTCCACCGTCTGCTTCTGGGACACGGACATGTCGTAAATTTTCTGGTCGGGGTTTACGTCGAAGCCATAGGCATCGCAGATTTCCTGAATCCTCTGCCGGGCTTTCCCCAGGTTCAGCCGCCCGGGCAGACCCAGCACAATATTCTCTGCGGCGGTGAGCACGTCCACCAGCTTGAAGTGCTGATGAATCATGCCGATGCCGTGGTCAAAGGCGTCCTTGGGAGAGGCAATGACCACCGGCTTGTCGTCGATGGTGATTTCCCCCTCGTCCGGGAAATAGATGCCGGAGAGCATATTCATCAGGGTGGTCTTGCCGCTGCCGTTTTCTCCCAGCAGGGCCAGGATTTCGCCCCGGTAGATGTCCAGCCAAACCCGGTCGTTGGCCAGGACGGCACCGAAGGCCTTTGTGATGTTACGCATCTTCACCGCAGGGGCCTTGTCTCCCTGTGTGGGATGCATCACAGTCTGCTTTTCCATTTCCAAGGGCTTCACTCTCCAGTATTGTAATCTGTCCCAATGGGACGCAAAATACGCGCTTGCATTGCAGGGCTTCCCGCCGCTTGGGCGGCAAATGGCGGGGCACGGCAGAGGCAATGAAAATTGTCCGCAGCGTGGCCGGGGCGGGCAATTTTCACTGCCCCCGCACAGGGGGCGTTTTCAACGGAAAGGGGGCAGCGCAGGGGAGATCACTGCGCTGCCCTCGGCAGTCATGAAATCAGGTGATTAGAAAGCGGTATTCAGCAGGTTGATGCCGTCAATCTTCACATCGAAGTAGGGAGCGGAACGGAAGGTGGACTCGCTGAAAGCGCCATCCACAACCACCTCGGTGTCGGCCTCGAAGGCGGGATCGGTGTCCACGTCAGCCATGTAGCTGTTCAGGGTCTCGCCGTTTACGGTGAAGGTGGTCACGTCGAAGACCTTCACGGAGCCGTCTTCCAGAGCCTTCTGCACTTCGGCAATCTTCTCGACGGTGCCGGCAGCGGCAGCCTTCTCGTTCACATCGGACAGGACAACGGAGCCGGTAGCGATGGTGCCAGTCCAGTCGGCAGCGATTTTCTCGCCGTTGGCAACGCAGGTAATCATGTACTCGAAGTAGGGAGCCCAGTTAATCCGGGAGGACACGATGAAGGTGTTGGGGCAGGCATCCACGGTGGAGCCGTTGTAGGAGACGTTGGGAACACCGGCGTTCTCGCAAGCGGTGGGAGCGCCCATGGAGTCGGCGTGCTGGGAAATCAGCTTGCAGCCACCGTCAATCAGTTTACCGGCAGCTTCCTTCTCGGCGGTCTCATCGTACCAGGAGCCGGTGAAGGACACGTCCATGGTGGCAGTGGGGCAGACGCTGCGAGCGCCCAGGAAGAAGGAGGTGTAGCCGGAGACAACCTCGGCGTAGGTGAAGGCACCCACGTAGCCCAGCTTGGCTTCCTCGGCGGTGAACTCGCCGTTCTCAATCATCTCGTTGAGCTTCAGACCGGCGGCAACGCCAGCCAGGTAGCGGCCCTCGTAGATGGAGGCGAAGGCATTGTGGAAGTTATCCAGGCCCTCGGTGTGGGCCTTGGTGCCGGTGGCGTGGCAGAACTGCACGTCGGGGAATTCCTTGGCAGCTTCGATCATATAGTCCTCGTGACCGAAGGAGTCGGCAAACACGATGTTGCAGCCGGCATCGGCCAGGTCGGCAGCAGCCTCGTAGGCGGAGCTGTCCTCAGGGATCATGGTCTTCATCAGGTACTCGACGCCCAGCTTCTCGCAGGCTTCCTTGGCGGCGTTCAGGAAGTTCAGGTCGTAGGTGGAGTTTTCGTCGTGCAGGAAAATGAAGCCAACCTTCACCTTGGAGGTATCGGTCTCGGCGGAAGCGGTGACGGCCAGCAGGCTCATCATCATTACCACAGCCAGGACCAGGGAAAGAACCTTTTTCATGTTTGTTTGTCTCCTTTTCGCATTGTTGTTTTATTTGAATGGGTTTTGCGACATATTCAGCGGCGGAACTGGATGCCGTCATCGCTCATCCGGTCGATGATGGCCAGGGATTCCACCCGCACTCCCTGGGCACGCAGCGCATCGCCGCCCCCCTGGAAGCCCTTTTCAATGGCACAGGCGGCACCGGCCACCTCTGCACCCGCCTGGTGCACCAGCTCCATAAGCCCCAGCAGGGCCTTGCCGTTGGCCAGGAAATCGTCCACCAGCAGCACCCGGTCGCCGGGCTGCAAATACTCGCTGCTCACCACCACGGTGTAATCCGTGCCGTGGGTGTAGGAATGCACCACGGTGGAGTATACGCTGCCATCCACATTGCTGGACTTGTGCTTCTTGGCAAACACCATGGGCACCCCCATGGCCATCCCCGCCGCCGCCGCAATGGCGATGCCGGAGGACTCAATGGTCAGCACCTTGGTCACGCCGCAGCCGCCGAACAGGGCTGCCACCTCTTGGCCAATCTCCCGGAGAAATGCGGTATCGATTTGCTGATTCAAGAAGCTGCCTACCTTCAGGATTCCCCCGGGCAGCACCTTGCCCTCGCTTAAAATCTTCTGCTCCATCCGCTCCATTGGAAAAAACTCCTTACATCTTTAGAAAAATAAAGGACGAACCGGTGCAAGGCACTTGCATGTGGGCCTGCTTCGATTCGTCACGGGACTATGATGGCAAAAGAGAACACAATCCCCTTTGAGCTTGCTACCAATAGTCGTGACTTAAGCAACGGCAGGCGTCACGGTAGAAACATTCGGGCCATTTATCCGAAACTATATCGGTACACTTGAAACTTAGCTTCATCTTATTTCAAATTTCGACAAATGTCAACCCAATCTGCGGTATTTCCCGGTTTTCCTCTGAAATGCACAAAGAAAGTTTAATTGCTGCCTACAAACGTTGACAGATTGCCAGCCCTCCGGGGAAACGATAAAATGTAGAATAAAGGCCCCCTTTCCCGCCGCCCTGGGAAGGCAGAAAACCCCTGGGATTCCTTGGCGGAACCCCAGGGGCAGGGACTGGTAAGGGAGCGCTTAGAGCTCCTTGGACTTGGTGGCAACCTCCATCAGGCACTTGCTGAGGAAGGCATCGGGGGTCATGGCTCCCAGATCGTCGCCCTTGCGGGTACGGACGGAGACGGTGCCGTTTTCCATATCCCGGTCGCCAACCACCAGCATATAGGGAACCTTCTGCACCTGGGCCTCCCGAATCTTGTAGCCCAGCTTCTCGCTGCGGGTGTCGGCCTCGGCACGGATACCGGCGGCGGACAGCTTCTCCACCAGCTGCTTTGCATAGTCGTGGGCCCGGTCGGTGATGGGCATGACCACCACCTGGGTGGGCATCATCCACAGGGGCAGCGCACCGGCGTAGGTCTCAATCAGGTAGGCCAGGGTGCGCTCGTAGCAACCCAGGCTGGTGCGGTGAATGATATAGGGGCGCTTCTTCTGGCCGTCGGCATCGGTGTATTCCATGCCGAAGCGCTCAGCCAGCAGCATATCAATCTGGATGGTAACCAGGGTATCCTCCTTGCCGAACACATTCTTATACTGAATGTCCAGCTTGGGGCCGTAGAAGGCAGCCTCGTCAATGCCGATGGAGTACTCCACCCCCAGGTCGTCCAGAATCTGGCCCATGACCCGCTGGGCTTCCTCCCACTGTTCGGCAGTACCCTCGTACTTATTCTTGGGGTTGGCAGGATCCCACTGGCTGAACCGGAAGGTGCACTTGTCCAGCAGGCCCACGGTATCCAGGCAGTACTTTGCCAGCTCCAGGCAGCCCTTGAACTCCTCCTCCAGCTGGTCGGGGCGGAGCACCAGGTGGCCCTCGGAAATGGTGAACTGGCGGACACGAATCAGGCCGTGCATCTCGCCGGAGTCCTCGTTACGGAACAGGGTAGAGGTCTCGCCCAGGCGCATGGGCAGGTCACGGTAGCTTCTGGCCCGGTTCAGGTAGACCTGATACTGGAAGGGGCAGGTCATGGGACGCAGGGCGAAGCATTCCTTCTCCTCGTCGTTGGGGTCGCCCAGGATGAACATACCGTCCAGATAATGATCCCAGTGGCCGGAAATGCGGTACAAATCCCGCTTTGCCATCAGGGGGGTCTTGGTCAACAGATAGCCGCGCTTCTGCTCCTCGTCCTCCACCCAGCGCTGAAGCAGCTGAATGACCCGGGCACCCTTGGGCAGCAGAATGGGCAGGCCCTGGCCGATGCAGTCTACGGTGGTGAAGAATTCCAGCTCCCGGCCCAGCTTATTGTGGTCCCGCTTCAGGGCATCTTCCTGCCGCTTCAGGTACTCGTCCAGCTCGTCCTTGCTGGGGAAGCCGATGCCGTAAATTCTTTGCAGCATCTTGCGCTTGGAGTCGCCCCGCCAGTAAGCGCCGCAGGACTTGGTGAGCTTGAAGCCGTTGTGCTTGATCCGGCCGGTGTGGTCCAGGTGGGGGCCGGCGCACAGGTCGGTGAATTCGCCCTGGGTGTAGAAGGAGATGGTGGCCTCCTCCGGCAGATCCTCAATCAGCTCCACCTTGTAAGGCTCGTTCTGCTCCTGCATGTAGGCAATTGCCTCTGCCCGGGGCTTCTCGCTGCGGACGATGGGCAGCCGCTCCTTGCAGATTTTCTTCATCTCCGCCTCAATCTTTTCCAGATGCTCAGGAGTGAAGGTGAAGGGGGCATCAAAGTCATAGTACCAGCCCTCGTCAATGGCGGGGCCGATGGCCAGCTGCCCCTCGGGCCACAGGCGCTTGACGGCCTGGGCCATCACATGGGAGCAGGAGTGCCAATAGGTCTTGCGGTACTCGGGGTTTTCAAAGGTGTACAGATTTTCTTCGCTCATGGTATTTTACCCTCCTTGATATTTGGGGTGTGATAAGAAAAATCCCACCCCTGAAAGAATCAGGGGTGGGATGAAAAATCATTCCACGGTTCCACCCTGGTTGCAGCGCATACGCACTGCCACTCATTGGCGCATTAACGGGCGCACCCGGCAGGTCATTTCCGGCCTGCGGCTCAGAAGTGGTATCCACCCCGGCAGGGGTACGGGAGCCTTGCACCACAGGGGCTCTCTCTCTGGGAATCTTACCGGAAGGGCATGTCTTCATCAATGCCTTTGTAGTTCACAACTTAGCACAATCCCGGCACCTTGTCAAGGGGGAGGCGAAAAAAATTAAAGAAATTGCCACATTTTTCCAGGAAAGGGAGGACTTTCCCAGGCTCCGGGGATGGGTGTTTTCTTTGGCGAAAAACAAAATTCAAAAATAATAGTATACTTTTTCATAAATCTGTGCTATACTTGACTTATTCGGTGCGGGTGGGCAGACCCGGCCTTCCGTTGGGGGCGGATGAATTCCCCGGTGAACAGAGAGAAAATGCGGGCGTTTTTCGGAAAGAAGGCGATTCAGGGCTGAGCTTTCTGAAATTGGCCGCCTACTTTTTGTGTTCAAATTGTTGAATGTGGGGCTTTTGCGCCCCCAGGAATATTTTACTTACAAAATCTGAAAGGAGATTTTATCATTTGGCAGAAAAACTAAAGATTATTCCTCTTGGCGGTCTGGATGAGATTGGCAAGAACATGACCGTGCTGGAGTATGGCAAGGATATGATTATCGTCGATTGCGGCGTTGGCTTCCCGGACGAGGATATGTACGGCGTTGACCTGGTGATTCCCGATTTTTCCTATGTCATTGCAAATTCCAAGAAGCTCCGGGGGATGTTTATCACCCATGGGCACGAGGATCACATCGGCTCCATCCCTTATTTTATGAAGGAGGTAATCTGCCCTGTCCACGGTACTGCCATGACCAATGGGCTGATTAAGCTGAAGCTGGAGGAGCACCGGCTGGACGACAAGGTAAAGCTGGTGACCCACAAGCCCGGCGACGTGGTGAAGGCAGGGTGCTTCAGCGTGGAATTTATCCATGTGAACCACTCCATTGCCGATGCCGTGGCCTTTGCCATCCGCACCCCGGTGGGTACGGTGGTGATGACCGGCGACTTTAAGATTGACCCCACCGCCTCCTGCGGCATGACGGATCTGGCCCGGCTGGGTCAGCTGGGCAACGACGGTGTGCTGGCGCTGCTGGCAGACTCCACCAACGTAGAGCGCCAGGGCTACACCCCCAGCGAGAATGTGGTGGCCGAAAGCCTGGACCGGCAGTTCAAGGGCTGCGACCAGCGGATTATCGTCACCACCTTTGCCTCCAACATGCACCGTATCCAGGCAGTGCTCACCACGGCCCAGCGCTATGGGCGGAAGGTGGCCGTTACTGGCCGGAGCATGGAGAATATGCTGAAGGTGGCGCAGGAGCTGGGATACCTGAATATCAAGCCCGGCACCATTGTGGACATTGCCTCCATTAAGAGTCTGCCCAAGAATAAGCTGGTGATTGTCTCCACCGGCTCCCAGGGTGAGAATATGTCCGCCCTGTATCGGATGGCCTTCTCCACCCACAAGCAGGTGGATATCACCGCCGGTGACCGGATTATCATCTCCGCCTCTGCCATTCCCGGCAACGAAAAGGCGATTTCCCGGATTATCAACGAGCTGTACCGCAAGGGTGCCGACGTGGTATACGAAAAGAGCGAGGGCCTCCATGTCTCCGGCCACGCCTGCCAGGAGGAGCTGAAAATCATTCACGCCCTGGTCAAGCCCCGGTTCTTCCTGCCTGTCCACGGCGAGCAGCGGCATTTGCAGATTCACAGCAAGCTGGCCCAGTCCATGGGCATGAATCCCCGGAATATCCACATCGGCGAGCTGGGCACGGTGTTTGAGTTCACCGGCAAGAGCTGCAAGGAAGCGCCTCCTGTCACCGCCGGAAAGGTTTATGTGGACGGTACCGGCGTGGGCGATGTGGGCAGCGTGGTGCTGCGGGACCGCAAGCATCTGGCCCAGGACGGTATGCTGGTGGTATGCGTCAACCTGTCCAGCCAGAATGGCGAGGTAATTTCCGGGCCGGATATCATCACCCGGGGCTTCATCTATGTGAAGGAGTCCGACGAGATGATGGAGGAGCTGCGGCAGGTAGCCATGGAGGCCATCGAGCGCTGCCAGCGCAAGCGTGTCCGGGACTGGAGCGCCATCAAGTCCGCCATCAAGAACGACCTGAGCGGCTATCTGTACAAGACCACCAAGCGCAATCCCATGATTCTGCCCGTTATCATGGAAATCTAAAGGATACAGCCAGAGGGATGCCCATGGGTATCCCTCTTTTTGGCGGTAATTGCCCACGGAAAGGATTTTTATGAACTACTATTTTGCCCCCATGGAGGGGCTGACTGACAGCATTTATCGGAAGCTGCATCACAGCTTTTTTCCGGGTATTGACCGATACTACACCCCCTTCCTCTCCCCCACCGTTCATCGGAGGCTGACGGCAAAGGAGGAGCGGGAGCTGCCCCCGGCGGACAGCCTGGATGTCCGGGTGGTGCCCCAGCTGCTGACCAAAAATCCGGAGGATTTTCTGTGGATGGCCCAGGAAATCCGGGAGCGGGGCTACCGGCTGGTCAACTTGAACCTGGGCTGCCCCTCCGGCACCGTGGTATCCAAGGGCAAGGGCAGCGGAATGCTGGCAGACCCGGCAGCGCTGGATGCATTCCTCAGCCGGATTTTCCGGGATACTCCCCTGCCGATTTCCGTCAAAACCCGGGTGGGGCTTCAATCGCCGGAGGAATTCCAGGCGCTGATGGCGGTATTTTGCCGCTATCCTCTGGCGGAGCTGATTGTCCATCCCCGGGTGCGGAAGGAATTTTACGACGGCAGGCTCCATATGGACTGCTTTCAATATGCTCTGGAAGCGGCCCCCTTCCCGGTGTGCTTCAACGGAAACCTGTGCAGCACCCGGCAGATTGACGCATTCCGCAGGGAATACCCCGCCGTCCGGTCCGTGATGCTGGGACGGGGGCTGATTGGCGACCCGGGGATGCTCACCCCCGGCGGAACGGATGCAAAAACCCTGGAAGCATTTTACCAGGCGCTGCTGGAAGAATACCTGGTGGCCTTCGGCGGCTCCCGCAACGCCATGTTCCGGCTAAAGGAGCACTGGCGTTATCTGCTATGCCGCTTCCAGGGCAGCGAGGCCTATGCCAAGGCCCTGCGCAAAACCACGGACCTGGCGGAATACCGCAGCATTGCCGCCCGGATATTCTCCCTGCCCCTGAGAGACACCTTGGAGCCGGACTGGTAGGAATGTAAAATTCATGCAAAATAATAGTTGCGTTTTATACAAAGATAGTCTATAATACCATCTTATAATTATCCAATTCTAACAGAAAGGAAGTGTTTCCCATGGCTGCCTTACAGCAGACCTTAGCCCAGCTGCCCCAGGTACCCACGGTGATTATCTCCGTGGCGCTGATGCTGTTCTCCGGCTTTTTCCTGACCCGGATTACCAAGCTGCTGCGGCTGCCCAATGTGACGGCCTATATTGTGGCCGGAATTCTCATCGGCCCCTACTGCCTGAACCTGGTGCCCCAGAGAATCATTGACGGGACGGATTTCCTTTCGGACATTGCCCTGGCCTTCATCGCCTTCTCCACCGGTGAATTTTTCAAGCTGGACGTGCTGAAACGCAACGGCATGAAGGTGGTGTGGATTACCGTCATGGAGGCCGTGCTGGCATCCGTGGCCGTGTTTGTTCTCACCTACTGGATTTTGGGGCTGGAGCTGGCCTTCTCCATTGTGCTGGCGGCCCTGGCCTCTGCCACCGCCCCTGCCTCCACTATGATGACCATCCGGCAAACCGGAGCCAAGGGGGACTTTGTGGATACCCTGCTACAGGTGGTGGCCCTGGACGATGTGGTGGGGCTGGTGCTCTACTCCGTGGCCATTTCCGTGGCTCTGGCCTCCTTGCAGGGGGCGGGGAGCTTCACCTTTGCCACCCTGGCAAAGCCCATTGTGCTGAATCTGCTGGTGATGGCCCTGGGGGGCGGCTTCGGCTTGCTGATGAAGCTGCTGATGCCCAGCAAGCGCTCCACAGACAATAAGCTGATTATCTCCATCGCCCTGCTGTTCTCCTTCTGCGGCCTGTGTGCCCTGCTGGGCATTTCCCCCCTGCTGGGCTGCATGGCCATGGGCACGGTGTATACCAACATAGCAGAAAACGACAAGCTCTTTAAGCAGCTGGCCTATTTCAGTCCGCCGATTCTGCTGCTGTTCTTCGTCCGCTCGGGAATGTCCTTCCAGCTGGATGCCCTGGTCTCCACCCAGGGGGCGCTGAACGGTGTGCCCCTGCTGGTAATTGGAGCCAGCTACCTCATTGTCCGCATCCTGGGCAAATACCTGGGGGCCTGGCTGGGCTGCTGGACGGTGGGCAAGAGCAAGCTGGTGCGTAACTATCTGGGCCTGGCCCTGATTCCCCAGGCGGGAGTCGCCATTGGCCTGGCGGCATTGGGTGCCCGCACCCTGGGGGGCACCATGGGCCGGGATTTGCAGACCATCATTCTGGCCTCCAGCGTGCTCTATGAGCTTATCGGCCCCGGCTGTGCCAAGCTGGCCCTGTACTTATCCAAATCCTACTCCACCAAGCTGGAGGATGTGGCTCCGGTGGAGGAGGTTACAGAATCCGGCCAGCGGAAAACCGATGTGGAGCTGCTGATTGAGCGTATCCAGAAGATTCAAAAGGAGCTGCCGGAGCACGACACCGGCATGAGCGAGGAAGAGGCCGCCTTCACCGAGGCCGCCGAGGAGCACCTGGCCCAGACCCAGGCCCAGCGGCGATATTTCTATATGCGGAGGTAAGAGTATGAAAACAGATTGGATTGCAATATTTCTGGGCCCCTGGAGCAGCACCCTGTGCCTGGGTTCCGTCCTGCTTCGCCTGGCTATGAGCCTGGTGCTGTCTGCCATCATCGGCTGCGAGCGTTCCAGCAAGCGGCACTCGGCGGGACTGCGTACCTTCATTCTGGTAAGCCTGGCCGGAACCGGCACCATGCTAATCGACCAGTATCTGATGTACCAGTTCAGCGTCCCGGTGCCCCTGCTCTCTGCCGGGGCGGTAATCGGCACCGCCACCATCAGCAGCAACTCCATTTTGTATAGCTCCAAGAGCCAAATCAAGGGACTGACCACCTCGGTGGGGCTATGGTGCTGCGCCGTGGTGGGTATGTCCCTGGGTGCGGGCTTCTATACCCTGTCCCTGGGGCTGTTTGCCAGTATGCTGGCCTGTATGTCCGGGCTGCCCATGCTGGAAAAGATTCTGAAAGACCGCTCCAACCACTTTGAGGTGCATCTGGAGCTGAAAAACAAGGGCGACCTGCCGGACTTCGTCTCCACCGTCCGGGCCCTGGGCATCCGGATTGACGACATTGAGTCCAATCCCGCCTATCTGAATTCTGGCATCAGCGTCTTCTCCGTCTCCTTCACCGTGGCCAGCAAGGAATTGAAGCAGTACAAAAAGCACGAGGACATCATCAACGCCCTGCGCTCTTTGGACTATGTGTATCATATCGATGAGATGTAAGGAAATCCAGCAGGCGGCCAGTTCCCTGGCCGCCCTCTTACGCCACCATGCGTACCCTTCGGTACACGGCATCTCAACCGCATACGTGCAGAGACTCGTAGTAGCTCTGGATTTCAAAGCATCCAGCTTCTGCGAGGCTCTTGTCTGTAATGGTCTTTGTAAGAATGCCGCTTCCGGCAGGGGGTAAGCAGTTCTCTCTGG
>UROL01000018.1 GCA_900549495.1 uncultured Eubacteriales bacterium
ATCCTACCCAGGCCCCTACAGAGAATCCTACCGAAACCCCCACCGAGAATCCTACCGAGAATCCTACCGAGACACCCACCCAGGAGCCTGGGGCAGAGCGTGTCCGGGTGGAGATTCGCAGCACCCCCCGGGAGCTGCGCCTGACGGTGTACCCCGCCGATGCGGATGCCCAGTCCGCCATTCAGCCGGAGGCGGACGGCTCCTATCTGCTCCTGCCCGGCGAGTATGCCTATCAGGCCTCTGCCGATGGCTACGACGATGCCCAGGGCAAATTCACCGTCCCGGCCAGCGGCCCCTATACTGTAGAGATTACCCTGAATCCCAGCGCCACCCAGCCCTCTGCTGCGGAGTCTACCCCGGCGGAGACGGAGGCGGAAACCCAGGCCACGGAGCCTCCTACCCAGGCAGCCCCGGCTACCGAGGCTCCTACGCAGGAGCCCCCTGCCACCCAGGCGGCCCCGGAGCTGACAGGAACAGAGGAGCTGGTTCAGTTCCTGGCCCTGCTGTCTGAGGACGTTTCCCAGCCCTCCTCCGGCCTACAGCCCCCTTACTATGTGGTGTTTAAGATTACCCGGGACAATATGCTAAAGGGGGACATCCTGGGCTGGATTGGCGTCCATGTGTATGCCGATGGCAACTTCTCCTTCTTCAATGCCTCCGGAATTGAGGATTTCAGCATCCCTGTGGAGCCCACCGAGCCTGTCGAGACTGAGCCAGAGGTGGATTACTTCGGCAGCGGCTACACCTACTCCCAGATTCAGGAGATGAAGAAGGAGCAGGAGCAGAAAATCAAGGATTTGGACATCCAGCTGAAGCTGGCCCAGTCCGAGCTGAAGATTATGCAGAAGGAGCTGAGCGACGGCAATATCTATGCAGAGCAGGACGGCAAGGTTATCTCCCTGCTGACTGAGGAAGAGGCCAAGCTGAAATCGCAGCCCATTATCAAGCTCTCCAGCGGCGGCGGCTACTATATCGATGCCACCCTCAGTGAGCTGGAGCGGGATTTGGTGAAGGTGGGGCAGGAGGTAACCGTGAACTCCTGGGACACCGGCATGACCTATACCGGCACAGTGGTCTCCATCAGCGACGTGCCCTCCTCCCGCAACAGCTACAACGGAAACAACAACCCCAATGCCTCCAGCTACCCCTTCCGGGTCTTTGTGGACGAAAGTGCCGACCTACAGGCGGGCAACTATGTCAACGTGCAGTATTCCTCCGCCGAGCAGAGCGGCATCTATTTGGAGAAGCCCTTCCTGCGTACCGAGGACGGACAAAGCGTGGTCTATGCCCGGGGAGAGGACGGCCTGCTGGAGCGGCGTGTGGTCACCGTGGGCAAGTCCATGGGCGGCTACTATGTGGAGATTAAGGACGGCCTGACCGAAGACGATATGGTTGCCTTCCCCTATGGCAAGAATGTGAAGCCCGGCGTTCCCACCGAAGAGGGCGACTATTCGGATATGTACAATTAACGGAGGGAAGAAGCCATGTTTGAAAATGTACGGCTCGCCTTCCAGGGCGTTTGGAGCCACAAGATGCGCAGTATGCTTACCATGCTTGGCATCATCATCGGCATTGCTGCCATTATTACCATCGTCTCCACCATCAAGGGAACCAATGAACAGATTAAGGAAAACCTGATTGGTGCCGGCAACAACATTGTGACGGTTCAGCTGAACCAGAATGGCTACCAATTCGATGCCAGCTGGGACAAGGCTCCCTCCACGGTCCGCCCCATCACCGAGCAGACCCGGCAGGAGCTGGAGAAGCTGGACGGCGTCCGGGAGGTATCCCTGTTCCGTTCCCGCAGCTATGCCGATTCTGCCTTCTACCAGAACACCCAGTTTGTTGGCAGCATCTATGGCGTTGATTCCCATTTTTTCTCTGCCAGTGGCTACCAGGTGAAGCTGGGGCGGGGCTTTACCCCATCGGATTACCAGAATTGCCGCAAGGTTGCCCTTGTAGATGCCAATGCCATCTCAATTCTGTCCCTGGGGCAGAACCCCGTTGGCCAGGTCATTGAGCTGCAGGGGGACGTATACACCATCATCGGTGTGGTGGCCCTGTCCCAGGAGTTTACCCCCACCATCAATTCCATGCAGGATTATCAGATGTATGTGGGCAACTCCTCCGGTGTCATCTATATTCCGGACAGCGTGTGGCCGGTGGCCTATGGATTTGACGAGCCCCAGAATGTGGCCATCAAGGTTTCCAGCACCGACGAGATGACCACCGTGGGCAAGAAAGCCGCAGACCTGCTCACCGAGCGCCAGATTGTGGGCACCGACACCGGCTTTGACTACCGCAGTCTGGACATGCTGGAGCAGGCCCAGCAGCTGCAAAAAA
Organism: uncultured Eubacteriales bacterium; assembly: GCA_900549495.1. Classification (GTDB taxonomy): domain Bacteria; phylum Bacillota; class Clostridia; order Oscillospirales; family Oscillospiraceae; genus Faecousia. Next base: position 2,344 of record UROL01000018.1, read on the forward strand.
TGAGCCAGGCCACCAATACCCAGCTGATTTGGATTGCCAGCATCTCCCTGCTGGTGGGCGGCATCGGCGTGATGAATATCATGCTGGTGTCCGTTACGGAGCGCACCGCTGAAATCGGTCTGAAAAAGGCCATCGGAGCCAAGAAACGCAGAATCCTGATGCAGTTTCTCACCGAGGCTGCCGTGCTCACCAGCCTGGGCGGCGTCATCGGCGTGGCCACCGGCATCGGCCTGGCCGAACTGATTTCCAAGATGATGCAGATACCGGTTGCCATCAGCGTCCCGGCCATTGCCATCAGCGTGGCCTTCTCCACCCTGATTGGTGTGGTTTTCGGTCTGCTCCCTGCCACCCAGGCGGCAAACCTGAACCCCATCGAGGCGTTGAGAAGAGTATAATCCCAACCCCAAGCGCAGTCTTTATGGCTGCGCTTGTTTTTATTGATTGTATTTTTCGGGGAATTGTGATAAAATATATAGGTATACGTGTATCAAAACGGAGGCATTTATTGATGAAATTCCTTGCAAAATTCGTTCCGGCGGCGTGCCTGGTTGGATTGCTGCTCTGTGGCTGCGATGTGGGCCCCGGGGCTGTGGAGACAACGGAGGCTGCTAAAATTGAAAGCATCTCCATGGTGGTGGACGAACAGTCCATCCTGGAGCTGGAAAAGAACTACCCCGATTTGAAGCAGGCCAATCTCACCGGCAGCGAGTGCTATCAGGCCATCGCCGCCTATGCGGCCCGGAATCCCCAGGTGCAGGTGACCTATCTGGTTCGCCTGGGCACCATGGGAGCTGCCCCGGATGCCGAGAGCCTGGATTTGGGCCCGGGGGAGTATGAGTATCCGCTGCTGCTCAGCAATCTGCGCTACCTGCCCCGGCTGCAAACCGTAACCCTGCGGGATACGGCGCTGGAAATCACCGAGCTTCAGGCCCTTCAGCAGGCCTATCCCGGGGTGCACTTTGTATGCGGCCTGAATTTCTGCGGCGTTGCCTGCGACGGCGAGACCCAGACCCTGGATTTGTCCGGTTGCAATCCGGAGGAGGTGCTGGCCAATGCCTCCCTGCTCTCGTCCCTGCCGAAGCTGACGGACATTCTGCTTATGACCTCGGAGGATTCCACTGCCTATACCCTGGAGCAGGTGGCAGAGCTTCAGCGCTTCGCCCCGGCGGCGCTGCTGCATTTCTCCTTTGATTTGTTTGGCCAGCGGGTCTCCACCACCGACCAGGAAATCACCTACGCCAATAAATACATCGGCAACCAGGAGGGAGCCGTGGATACCCTGCGTACAGCCCTGTCCGTCCTGCGGGGATGCCAGCGGTTTGTGCTGGACAACTGCCACTTTACCAACGAGGATTTGGCGGAAATCCGGGAGGAATTCCGGGGCACCACCAAGGTAGTCTGGCGGGTTTGGTTCGGCAAGGGCGGCTGCCTGACAGACCGGACGGTAATCCGCCATGTGTATAATCTGTACGACTCCAACAGCGCCAACCTCATCTACTGCGAGGATGCAGAGTTCCTGGATTTTGGGCACAATGAGCTGCTGCGGCAGTGCGATTTCGTGGCGGGGATGCCCAAGCTCCGGGCGGTGATTCTCTCCGGCTCCATGATTTCCGACTTGACCCCCTTCCAGAATTGTCAGAATCTGGAATTTTTGGAGGTGGCCTACTGCGGCTATCTGGAGGATATTTCCCCCTTGGCTGCCTGCACCAGCCTGGAGCGGCTGAACATCGCCTATACCAAGGTTTCGGATTTGTCCCCCCTGGACCAGCTGAATTTGCAGGTGCTGGTGGATGCCCGCTCCAAAACCGACGAAGCAGAGCGGGCTCGGTTTGACGACCTGCACCCCGACTGCATCACCCAGCACACCGGCGATGCCAAGGACGACCAGCCCTATGGCTACCCCTGGCGGTACGAGCAGAACGGCGATGCCAACGAGTACTACGCCCTGCTGAAAGAGAAATTCGGCTACCCCAACCCAACGGATACCCTGTATTGACCCCGGGAAGGAGACTGCGATATGATTAAAAATATGGTGTTTGACATGGGCGGGGTGCTGATTGTCTGGAATCCGGTGCAGATGCTTGCAAGGCTCCACCTTCCTGCGGAGGACGAGGTACTGCTGAACCGGGAGCTGCTGCAAAACCCCATTTGGACGGAGGCGGATGCCGGCCTGTATTCTGAGGAGCAGCTGGCGCAAACCGCCTGCGCCCATCTGCCGGAGCGTCTGCACGAATCGGCGTGGGCGCTGGTGCAGTGGTACAAGTGGTTCCTGACCCCCATGCCCGGCATGGAGCAGCTGGTGCGGGAGCTAAAGGAAAACGGCTACCGTATCTATTTGCTATCCAATGCAGAAACCAATCTCCGGGGATATTTCCCCAAAATTCCCGGGGCAGATTGCTTTGATGCCCTGATGGTCTCCGCCGAGGAGCGGCTGATGAAGCCCTCCCGGGATATCTACCAGCGCCTGTTCCAAAAATTCAACCTCAACCCCAGCGAATGCTGGTTTACGGATGACAATGCCCCCAATGTGGAGGCTGCCATCCAGGCCGGAATGCACGCCGCTCAATTTACCGGCGACGTGGCACAATTGCGCCGCCGGATGCGGGAGGCGGGAATTCTCTGTAAGGAGGAACTGTGATGACCCTGGAAGAAATGAAACAGAAAATGGACGAGGCGGGCTACGTCTACGACGATACCATGGCCACTGTCCTATACGTTGCCCTGGTTCTGGGCCGCCCCCTGCTGATTGAGGGAGCCGCCGGTGTGGGCAAAACCGAGGTGGCCAAGGTGATGGCCGCCGCCCTGGGCCGGGAGCTGGTGCGGCTGCAATGCTACGAGGGTCTGGACGAAAGCAAGGCCCTGTACGAGTGGAACTATCAGAAGCAGCTGCTGTCCATCCAGGTGAACATGAATTCTGTGGACAAGGAGATGCTGACCAAGAGCCTGTTTTCCGATGCGTATCTGCTGGAACGCCCGCTGCTGAAATCCATCCGCTCCGAAAAGCCCGTGGTGCTTCTGATTGACGAAATCGACAAGGCGGACGAGGAATTCGAGGCATTCCTGCTGGAGCTGCTGTCTGAGCAGCAGGTCACAGTGCCGGAAATTGGCACCATCCAGGCAAAGACCGTTCCCTTTGTGGTGCTTACATCCAACCGGGCCCGGCCCCTGTCCGAGGCCCTGCGCCGCCGCTGCGCCTACCTGCACATCGACTACCCGAATATGGACAAGGAGCTGGCCATTCTGCGTAAGAAGCTGCCCCATGTGGATGACCGGCTCTGCGCCCAGGTGGCTCTGGCGGTGCAGAAGCTGCGCAGCAACGAGGCCATTCTGAAAAAGCCCTCCATTGCCGAGACCCTGGACTGGGCCGCCGCCCTGGATGCCTTGGGCATCCGGGAGCTGACCCCCGATGCCCTGCGCCAGACTGCGGGCTTTGTGCTGAAGAACAACGAGGATTTGGAGATTTTAGAGGAGGAGCAGCCCCAGCAGGAGCACTGCGGCCGCTGCCAAGGGCACAGCCATGACTGATACCGGCGTCTATCTGGAAAAGCTCTCCGCCTTCTCCCGAATGCTCCGCCTGAAGGGGCTGACGGTGGGCCCCGCCGAGACTGCCGATGCTGCCCAGGTGCTCACCCAACTGGGGTTTGCCAGCCGGGAACAGGTGAAAACGGCACTGCGTACCGTCTACGCCAGCTCCCGGGAGGATCAGCTGACCTTCGACCAGGTGTTCGATGGCTTCTTTATTTCCGAGGAGGCCATGCGCCGCCAGGCCCAGCAGCAGCAGCAGCAGGAACAGCAGATGGAGCAGCGCCGCCAGGAGGCAGAGGAGGAGCTGGAGCAGCTGGGCCAGCAGGCCAATCTGAACCGGCAGCAGCGGGAAACCTACATGACCATGTCCGACGAGGCCCGGCAGCGGCTGAAGGATTTTGTGGAGCGATACAAATCCAATATGGAGCGCAACCCGGGGCTTTATAGCGAGTTTATCCACTCCGTATTTGCCAAAACCATTATGGAGCAGCAGATGCTCATGGAATCCGCCGGAGAGAACTGCATGGAGGCCGACCCGGAGGTGGGCATCCTCTACCGGGATTTGGCAGAGTTCCGGGATACGGAAATTCCCAAGGCCATTACCATCATCCAGAGCATTGCCAAGCAAATCAACGGTGAGCTGTCCTCCAAGCGGAACAACGCCGCCCACTCCGGCAAGCTGGATTTCCGCCGCACCATTCGCAAGGGCTTGGAAACTGGCGGCAGCTTCCGGCAGCTGCACTATCACAAAAAGCGGAGCCACCGCAAGCGGCTGGTGCTTCTGTGCGATGTCTCCGGCTCAATGATTCAGTTTTCAGAGTTCGCCCTGCGCTTTATCCAGTCTCTGAACCAGGTATCCGACAGCTCCCGGGTGTTTCTGTTTTCCGAGCACCTGGTGGAGGCGGATGCTTACTGCCTGCACAATATGGATAGCTTCCGTACCTTTGTCCGGGAATCCGGCATCTATGGCCGGGGGACGGATCTGGGCACCGCATTGGAGGAAATCTGCGCAAGCCGTCCGCCTATTCTGGGGCAGGGGGCGACCCTTATTATCCTCTCCGATACCAAGACCATCGACCAGAACCGGGCGGTGCAGGCCGTCCTGGAGGCCAAGCGCCAGTCCGGGCGCATCCTCTGGCTGAATCCGGTGCCGGAGGCCAAGTGGCAATATCTGCGCAGTGTGCAGACCATGGCCGCCCTGGTTCCCATGGTCAGCTGCTCTACCCTCCGGGAGCTGGCCTCCGCCTGCCGAAAGCTGGCACAGATGTAGACAAGCGAAGCCGGGGCGCCAACCGAGGCAGGGGAATCCATTCCACATGCCCACGTTGGCGGCACCATCGAACGCATATATAGAGAACCTGCCAAATTCTGTTTCGGAAGATGGCAGGTTCTTTGTTAATAATAATGAATTAAAAAATTAAATAGATATTATTAAAAAAATAGATTGACACGCAGAACAACTGGTGCTATAGTATCCCCAGCAATGAAAGCCCCCGCATTCGGGCTGAAAAGGAGCGAATGAAAATGAAAAAGATGATTTCCTTGGTTTTGGCTGCTGCAATGGTGCTGGGGATGGCCTCCGCCGTCACCGCCCGGGCAGAGGAAAAGACCTATACCGTGGGCATTTGCCAGCTGGTGCAGCATGCGGCTTTGGATGCCGCTACCCAGGGCTTTATGGATGCCCTGACCGAGAAGCTGGGGGACAATGTGAAGATCGACTTGCAGAACGCCCAGGGCGAGTCCACCACCTGCTCCACCATCGTCACCGGCTTTGTGGCCAACGAATACGATTTGATTATGGCCAACGCCACCCCGGCCCTGCTGGCAGCGGTGGCGGCTACCGATACCATTCCCATTTTGGGTACCTCTGTGACCGATTACGCCACGGCTCTGGCCATTGACGACATGGATGCCTCCGTGGGCACCGGTATCAATGTATCCGGCACCTCCGACGGCGTTCCCGCACAGCTGTATGCCGATACGCTTCTGGAGCTGGTGCCCGATGCCAAGAACGTGGCAATCCTGTATTGCTCCTCGGAGCCGAACTCCGTGCTTCAGGCGCAGCAGTTCGCAGCTTGCATGGACGAAAAGGGAGTCAAAACCCGGGTCTATACCTTCACCGATTCCAACGACATCCAGGCAGTGGTCACCACCGCTGTGGAGGATGTGGATGCCATGTACATCCCCACCGACAATACCGCCGCTTCCAATATGACCATCATTTCCAATGTGTGCGCCGGTGCGAATCTGCCTGTGATTTGCGGCGAGGAGGGAATGTGCGGCGCCGGTGGTTTGGCTACGGTTTCCATCAGCTACTATGATATCGGCCATGTCTGCGGCGAGATGGCCTATGACGTTCTGGTAAACGGCGCAGATGTCTCCACCATGCCCATCGGCTATGCGGCCTCCCCGGTAAAGAAGTACAATCCCGACTATGCCCAGGCCATTGGCTTTGAGATGCCCCAGGGCTACGAGGCCATCGAAACCCAGTAACCCATCCGGGAACGACAGCAGAATATTCTCCCGGCAAAACCCTTGCCGGGGGATTTTCTGCAAACAGAAAATAACAGGAGGTCAATTCCATGCTGGATGCTCTCATGGTATCTATCCCCGAATACTTTGCTTCTCTGAAATTTACTGCGCTGCTTCGTGCCCTCCCTGGGGGCGTGGCCCAGGGCCTTATCTGGGGCGTACTGGCTCTGGGCGTGTTCCTCACCTTCCGGATGCTGGGCGTGTCCGACCTGACGGTGGACGGAAGCATGGCCACCGGCGGCGCTGTCTGCATCATGCTGGTGCTGGCGGGGGTCAATCCCCAGTTGGCGCTGCTGGCCTCCTTCCTGGCCGGTATGGCGGCGGGAGTTATTACCGGCTTCCTGCACACCAAGCTGGGTATCCCGGATATTCTGGCAGGTATTCTCACCCAGATTTCCCTGTACTCCATCAATCTGAACATTATGGGCAAGGCTAACCAGGCGGTAAACGTCAACAAGGTCGCCTTCCTCTTTTCCTCCAATGCCAAGCTGCTGACCCGCACCATCTGGATTGTGCTGGGGGTATGCGTGGCGCTGGTGGTGGCACTATACCTGTATCTGGGCACGGAGCACGGCTCCGCTCTGCGGGCCACCGGCATCAACGGCAATATGGCCCGGGCCCAGGGCATCAACACCAATCGGATGAAGGTCATCGGTCTGGCGCTGAGCAACGGCCTGGTGGCTCTGTCCGGGGGCATCATGTCCCAGTATCAGGGCTTTGCCGATGTGAAAATGGGCACCGGTGCCATTGTGATTGGTCTGGCTGCCGTAATCATCGGCGAGGTGCTGGGCGAGGCTCTGGTGGGCAGACATATGAACTTCATGGTTCGTCTGGCCTTTGTGGTGCTGGGCAGCGTGATTTACTATGTGGTGTATGTATTTGTCCTCTGGCTGAAATTCCCGCCGGATGATATGAAGCTCCTCACCGCTGTTGTTGTGGCTATTTTCCTGGCAGTGCCCAATTTGCGGGCAGCAAAGCGGAATTCCTTTGGCCGGATTGCCAAGCTGAATGCCAAGGCCGCCAGACAGAGTCAGGAGGGATAAGCCATGCTGAAAATCAAGAACGTATACAAGACCTTCAATGCCGGCACCATCAACGAAAAGAAGGCACTGAAAAATTTGAACCTGACCCTGCAAACCGGTGAGTTCTGCACCGTCATCGGAGGCAACGGTGCCGGTAAGTCCACCATGCTCAATGCCGTGTCCGGGGTGTGGCCGGTGGACTCCGGGGCTATCCTTATTGATGGGCAGGATATCTCCGGCCTGTGCGAATACAAGCGTGCCCCCTTCCTGGGCCGGGTCTTTCAGGACCCCATGAACGGCACTGCCGCCGATATGCAGATTATTGAGAATTTGGCCCTGGCCGCCCGCCGGGGGGAGAGACGCCGGGTGTTCCGCTGGGGCGTACCCAAGGCGGACACGGAAAAATACCGGGATATGCTCCGCACCCTGGATTTGGGCCTGGAGGACCGGCTTACCACCAAGGTGGGGCTGCTCTCCGGCGGCCAGCGCCAGGCACTGACATTGCTGATGGCTACCTTGCAGAAGCCCCAGCTGCTGCTTCTTGATGAACACACCGCCGCCCTGGATCCCAAAACCGCTTCCAAGGTGCTGGATGCCACCCAGCGCATTGTGGAGCAGGATCACCTGACCACCCTGATGATTACCCATAATATGCGCGATGCCATTGCCTATGGCAATCGCCTGGTGATGATGTATGACGGCCACATTGTGGTGGACGTCTCCGGCGAGGAGAAAAAACGCCTCACCGTGGAGCAGCTCCTGGAGCTGTTCAGCAAGGCCTCCGGTTCGGACGAGGCCGACGACAAATTGATTCTCTCCTAATTTCCCCCCAAAAATGAAAATCCCAGCCAGGATTGCCCGGCTGGGATTTTCATTCTGTAGGATTACATTTGGAAGATGTTGCCCAGCACAGCGCCGTCCTGGGGCTGCTTGGGGCACAGACTGTCATAAAACAGGGCATAGGTCACGGCAATGCGATTGCTGAAGAAATAACGCACGGCAAAATCCGCCGCCAGATAGGCCAGCACAATGGCGAAGAAATAAGCCACCGGGGACAGGGGGAGGCTGACACCAAAAATGGCCAGCAGAATGTCCAGATAAATCAGGCAGCTCACCAGCCACTGCAAAACATAATACCACCAGAGGCTGATATCCACCCGGAGCATCATTTTCATATTCCCATGCATCATCCGGCGGCTCTCCCGCAGAACGCCGAAGGCACCCAGCTGGGGCCGGTCAATCAGCAGATAGTCCACCATCCGATAGGTGCAGGAATAGAGCCACGTCATGGGAATCAGCAGCACCAGATAAATTATCAACAGAGGCAGCATGGCCGTGTACGCCGTGTCCAGCAGGGACAGCATGGCTTCGGCGCTCATGGTGCCCCCTTCGGTCAGGGGCAGGGTGGCAACCAGCAGCCGGTTGGCAAAGGGTGTGAGGAAATAGAGGTTGACGGTGAGGAAGCCCAGGGCCAGGGTAATGGCAATGAAAATTGCCGCTTGCAGCAGCCTGGTGCGCAGCAGCACCCATACCCGCTCAACCCCGGCCTTCAGAGTGCTCCGGGAGGCGTATTGCCCCCGGGCAATCCGGAGCATGGCGGCAGTGTAGCCCAGGGTAAGGCACATCACCAGCAGCATTTGGGCAATGGTCAGGGCGGTGCTGGTGGTGGACAGCAGGGAGCGGGTGCTGATGCCCTGCAAACCGCCGGTCTGGGAAATTTGCCCGTCCAGCAGATACTTCACAGCATTGACAACCAAGGAGGAACCGGCCAAAATTCCCGCATAGATAAGAACCAGCGTTTTGGCTTCCTTGTTGCCCTCCAGCCGGTTGCTGGCCTTTTTCTTAAGATACTTTGCAGATGGAATACTCATGGATACTCTCCTATGTTTCTTTTTCTATCTAAAGTTATAAAGCATTTTGGGGAAAATAGCAAATGAATTTTTCTGGAATTGTGGAAATAATTTGCCTGGTGTGGTAAAATGGCCGCAAGAACAGCCGGGGGGTGGAAATATGGAATTGGGCGAGCGGCTGCGCCGGGCCAGGCTGGCCGCCGGGCTCAGTCAGAGGCAGCTGGTGGGGGACCGCATTACCCGCAACATGCTCTCGCAAATCGAGCATGGTACGGCGGCACCCTCCATGGAAACCCTGCGTTACCTGGCAGAGCGGCTGGGCAGACCCGTGAGCTATTTCCTGGACCAGGGGGAGGCGGACTTCCTGGAAAGGGCCTGGTCTTCCTTCGACTCCGGGGATGATGCCGGGGCCTTGCAGCTATTGGAGCAGCTCCGGGAGCAGACCCGGGAATCCCACCTCCTGAAATCTCTGGCCCTGCTGCGGCTGGCCCAGACCTCGGCAGAGCAGGGAAGAGATGTGTATGCCCGGAAGCTGCTGAGTCAGGCCCAGGAGCTGGAGGGAGAAATCCCCTGGCTGCCGGAGCTGAAAATCCGGCGGCTGCAAATTTCGGCCCGGCTCCACCTGGCGGTGGACCCTGCGGCCCTCCCCAGCCTGGACCAGCAGCTGTATCTCCATGCCTATGTGTGTATGCGCTCTGATGCCCCGGAACAGGCGGCAGCCTACCTGGATGCCTGCCAGGACCGCACCGCATCCCCCTGGCGGCTGCTCCGGGCCAGAACATACATGGCCCAGCGGGAATATACCCCCGCCGCCCAGCTGCTTCGGCAGGAGGAAAAACGCTGCCCCGAAGAGGCAATCCCACTGCTGGAGCAATGCTTCCGGGAGCTAGGCGATTTCCAGCTTGCCTACCACTATGCTTGTCTACAGCGTAAGTAAGAAAAGCGGGTTAAAGGCGAATGTGCTGCCCGTTGATACGACAATTTTCCATTGCAATTTGATAAAACTGCTGAAATGGCATTGCCCTCCTTGACAAAGCCGGTTTTTTCTTTGATAATATGATGAATAAAACCAGATAGGGAGAAATCTCAAATATATGTTATTGCAGAATTAACATTTTTCAGCACTCATGATTGCGCTTCTTGTAACGGTAATGTATAATACATCCAAACACACTGGCAAATCGGGATTTTACGATCTCACGAGTGAACTGAGATTGGAGGAATGAATAATGAGAGACGTACATGTACACTTTTTACATGGAAATCCTATAGGCTATAATATTGATTTTTTTGAGGGATTCATTAAAGTTGCACAAGCTGCAGGACTTGATGAGATATACATGCTTGAGCATACTCATCAATTTACTGAATTTGAGAAAGTATACGAACCAATAAAGTCCTATAACGATTTTCAGAATAACTGGATAACAAAAAGAATGAACGGTTCAATAGACGAGTATATTAGCTTTATTAAAAGAGTACGAAATATTAAGTACCCTGTAAAAGTGAAGTTCGGTCTTGAAGTCTGTTATATTCCTGAAACTGCTGATGTTCTGGCAGATATTCTTGATAAATATGATTTTCATTTTCTTACAGGTGCTGTACATTGGATTGACGGTTGGGGATTTGACCATATGGGGCAAAAGGAGATTTGGGAAAGCAAAAACATAGAAGAAGTATATAAAAGATATTATGATATTATGTTCCAGTTATGTGAGAGCGGTTTATTTAACGGACTTGCCCATCCTGACTCAATCAAATGTTTTGGCTATAAACCGAACATTGATTTAACAGAATATTATAATAAATTGGCTGTGTTGTTAAATAAACATAGTATGTATGCCGAAAACAGCGGAGGATTACACTTAAATTATAGTTCTGATATTGAACTTGGTTTAAATCCTCAATTATTATCTATTCTGACAAAAAACAACGTGCAAATTGAGACTGCTTCCGATGCACACAAACAAAGTGATGTTGGTGCTAATATCATGGAACTTGAAAATATGCTCAAAGATTAGTAAGCATATAGAATATTTTAGCTTATCGAAATTAAGCTACCGTGGAAATGTTCAATTTGGTGGAGCGACAACTTCCGGTTTGTCGGGCTGCTTGATTGTCCACAAAAATAGCGAGCATCGGATTGTGTCAACCACAATCCAAATTCATATCCGAGAGCTGAGCGGACTTAAATAGCAAATAGACTTTTTTCTCCCTATCAGGTTTTATCGATGGAACACAAAACAAAAAACACGGAGGTTTTACTTATGAACGGCAACATGCGTGTGGCAATTATGGAAGGAATCGGCAAGATGGGCTTCACCCAGCGTCCCATCCCCACTCCCAAAGAGGATGAGGTTCTGGTTAAGCTGGAATATGTAGGCATCTGCGGTTCTGATATGCATTATTACGAGACGGGTGCCATTGGGGACTTTGTGGTGGAGCCCCCCTTCGTCCTGGGCCATGAGCCCGGCGGCACAGTGGTGGAGGTGGGCAGTAAGGTGACCCATCTGAAGGTTGGCGACCGGGTGGCTCTGGAGCCGGGGAAGACCTGCGGCCATTGCCGGTTTTGCCGGGAGGGCAAATACAACCTTTGCCCGGATGTGGTGTTCTTTGCCACACCCCCGGTGGACGGCGTGTTCCAGGAGTATGTGGCCCACCAGGCGGACCTGTGCTTTAAGCTGCCCGACAATGTAAGCACCCTGGAGGGGGCGCTTATCGAGCCTTTGGCCGTGGGCTTCCATGCTGCCATTCAGGGGGATGCCCACCTGGGCCAGAAGGCTGTGGTGATGGGTGCCGGCTGCATTGGCCTGGTGAGCCTGATGGCGCTGAAAGCCCGGGGTGTCCAGGAGGTCTATGTGGTGGACGTAATGGACAAGCGGCTGGACAAGGCCTTGGAGCTGGGCGCTACCGCAGTCATCAACGGAAAGAAAGAGGATGTGGTGGCTCGGCTGAACCAGCTTACCGGCGGCATGGGTACGGATTTGGCCATCGACACCGCAGGCAGCGAGTTCACCGTCCGCCAGGCCATTATGGCCGCCGCCAAGGGCAGCACCATCGTCCTGGTGGGCTACAGCCGGACAGGCGAGATGAATATGCCCACCGACTTCATCCTGAACAAGGAGCTGACGTTGAAGTCCGTCTTCCGCTACCGCCACATCTACCCCATTGCCATTGAGGCGGTGGCCTCCGGCAAGGTGAATCTGAAGGGCATCGTCTCCAATATCTTCCCCCTGTCGGATATCCAGAACGCCATGGACGAGAGCATCCGCAACAAGGCGGATATTGTCAAATCCGTAATTAAAATCGACTGATTTTTCCAAAAGGGGAAGCAAACGGTAAGAATCTGCCCCGGGCATCTTATGCCCGGGGTGGCGCTTTAACGGTGGAGGTATTTTTGCCTGGTGGCCATTCCGCCCCGAATGTGGCGCTCCTGCTTGTTTTTGTCCAGGACGGCCCTGGCCTGGGCGTAAAGCTGGGCATTGCAGCGCCGCAGCCGAAAGGTGATATCCTTGTGGACGGTGGATTTGGAGATGCCGAAGTGTTGTGCAGCAGAGCGCACAGTGGCACCGGTTTCAACAATGTACACAGCCAGTTCACAGGCTCGCTTCTCAATTTGATCTGTCATTTCCTGACCTCCGATGCTGTGTGCTGTCTTAGCGTATTCCGCCTCGGGGGCAATTATGAGCGTTGGGAATGCCAGGCGTTAGAATAAAATGCTCCCGGAGGGCGGGAGAAAAAGTGAGGGAGGATGCCATGAAAATGGCCAAAAGGTGGCTGGCAGCTTTGCTGCTCTGCACAATGGCCGCCGGATTGCTTTACGAATTCAAAACAGAAATTATGCCGCAGACCTTCGCCTACGGCCAGGTGCAGCCTCTGGAGGGCACATGGGCCCAGGAAACGCAGGAATCCGGCCGGGCGGTTCGCTTTGATGCCCAGCTCCCCAGGCAGAAGTGCATGCCTCAGCAGATTCTGCTGCTGCAATCCCACTGGGGTCATTACCGAATCCTGGTGGATGGCGAAGAGATTTTCAGGGTAGACGGTGGCAGATCCGGCTCCCACCATTTGCTGCCGCTGCCCCCGGGGGAGCAGTTGACGGTGCAGTTTTTGCAGATTTCTTCCGGAGCGGAGATGGCAATCCGCCGTTCCAGGCTCTCTCTGGGGGATAAGAGCGGCATTTACCGAACCCTGGTGCGGCAAAATCTTCATGCCGTCATCTTTGCCGCCTTCGCTCTGGCCCTGGGGGCCATGGGTGTCGTGGCCGGCATCTATACCTATATCCAACGCTTCGGGGAGCTGAGCCGGAACCTGATGAATCTTGGCCTGTATATTCTGTGTGCCGGTACCTGGGTGCTGACGGATTCCGGCTTCCTGATGCTGGTGACCCGGAGGACGGGGCTGGTGGAGCTGATTTCCTTCTATTCCTTCTTCCTGCTGCCCATTCCCCTTTTGGGCTTTACCAAGAAGATGCTTCCCCGGCAGGAAAAGGTGTTCGGGGCCCTACAGCTGCTGGCTGAGATAATGCTGCTGCTGTTTACCCTGAATGCGCTTTCCAGCTTTATCCTGACGGCGCTGATGGTGGTGACGGAGCATGTGCTCATGGGGGTCACCATCGCCCTGGTGCTGCTCTATGGCTACCGGGAAGTGCGCCGGGGGGAGAAGGGAAAGCTCTCCCGGGTGATGCAGGGTTATTTTGTGTTTGCCCTGTTCAGCGGGGCGGCGCTGTGTGCCTTTTATAGGGGCGATGCCGTGGCCTATTCCGTGGCCTATGTGCTGGGAATGCTGGGCTTTATCATTTGTCTGGTCGATGCGGCGGGGATTGCCGTGCTGGACCATGTCAAGGAAAGTGAAAAGGCAGCCCTGTATGCAAAGATGGCCTATGTGGATATGATGACCGGCTTGGGCAACCGGGCGGCCTTCCAGGCCCGGACGCAGGAGGACAGAGAGTACTCCGGCCCTCTGGGATACATTATGCTGGATGCCAACAATCTGAAAACGGTAAACGATACTCTGGGCCACCAGCGGGGGGACGAACTCATTGCCGCTGTGGCTGGGTGCATCCAAAAGGCGGTGGGGGAGCAGGGGGCCTGCTACCGCATTGGCGGAGACGAATTCGTTATTTGCCTGAAAGGCGGCAGCCGCCAGCAGGTGCTGGACTGTATGAAGGCTTTGCAGGCGGAGCTTCGGGCGGCGGATGCCGTTTCGGAGCTGTCCATTTCGGCGGCTATGGGCTATGCCTGGGCCCAGGGGCCGGACAAGGACTTGGAGCAGCTGCTTCGCCAGGCGGATGACAATATGTACCAAACCAAAAAAGAAATGAAGGAGCAGGAAAGTGATTTACTTTAACAATGACTATAGCGAGGGCTGCCACGAAAAGGTGCTGCAAGCCCTGAACGCCACCAATATGGAGCAGACCATGGGCTATGGCGAGGATGCATACTGCGCCGCCGCAGCGGCCAAAATCCGGAAAAAATGCGGCCGGGAGGATATTGCCGTCCATTTCCTGGTGGGCGGCACCCAGGCAAATCTGACGGTGATTGACGCTGCTCTGCGCCCCCACCAGGGGGCGCTGGGGGCGGACACGGCCCACATCCATGTCCACGAAACCGGTGCTGTGGAGGCCACCGGCCACAAGGTGCTGTGGGTGCCCCATCACCAGGGGAAAATCACGGCGCAGCAGGTGCGGCAAACCCTCCGGGAGCACTACGCCAGCAGCTCCTTCGAGCACACCGTCCAGCCCAAGCTGGTGTATATTTCCCAGCCTACGGAGTTGGGTACCCTCTACACGCTCCGGGAGTTGGAGGATTTATCCGCCGCCTGCTGGGAGCTGGGGCTGTATCTGTTCGTGGATGGGGCACGGCTGGGCTATGGCCTGTCGGCCCGGGGAAATGACGTGACCATGCAGGATTTGGCAAGACTGTGCGACGTATTCTACATCGGCGGCACCAAGGTGGGAGCGCTTTTCGGCGAGGCCGTTGTAATCTGCCATCCCGCCCTGCAAGAGGACTTCCGTTACCTGATCAAGCAGCATGGCGGCATGCTGGCCAAGGGACGTCTGCTGGGGGTGCAGTTCGGTGTGCTGATGGACAATGACCTCTACGAGCAAATCGCCGCCCAGGCTGACCGCCTGGCCGACCGCCTGCGGGCGGCGCTTCACGCCCTTGGCGTGCCCTTCCTGGTAGAGAGCACCACCAACCAGCTTTTCCCCATCCTGCCGGATACCGTGCTGGAGGAATTGGCCAAGACCTATGTTTTCAGTGAGCAGGAGCGGGTGGATGAAGCCCACCGGGCCGTCCGCTTCTGTACCAGCTGGGCAACCCGGCCGGAAAATGTCGAGCAGCTATGCAACGACTTGCAGCGGCTGCTGGGATAATCCCTTAAAATCAACAGGACTGCTCCCCGTAAAATGATATGCTCCCCATAGAGTAGACACTCGAAATAACAAAAATTCGAGACTACA
>UROL01000019.1 GCA_900549495.1 uncultured Eubacteriales bacterium
CCCCATCTGGAACAGCTGGGCCGCATTGGTGCCGCCGCCCATATTCTGGGCCATGCCCATACCCATAAAGCCGGTCATAGCCCCGGCGGTGTTGGTAGCGGCGGCCTTCATGGCATCGCCCCGGGCCATTACATCGTAGGCAGCGGCCATATTGGGGTTGGAGTAGACGGCAGTGCGCTGCATATCCTTGAGCATCTTCTCGTCTTCCTCAGATGCCTTCACGCTGGAAACGCCGAAGGAGACAATCTCAATGCCCCGCAGGTTGCGCCACTTGGCGGAGAGCACATCGTTCAGGGCATCGGCCAGCTCCATGGTGTGGCCGGGGAGACTGCTGTAGCGGATGCCCATATCGGAAATCTTGGCAAAGGCGGGCTGCAATGCGGTGAGCAACTCGGTCTTCATCTGGCCTTCCAGCTTCTCCCGGGGATACTCGTCGGAGAAATTGCCGCAGACATTGGTATAGAACAGCAGCGGGTCGCAGATATGGAAGCTATACTCGCCGAAGCAGCGGATGGAAATTTCCCAATCCAGGTTGATATTCCGGTCAACCACCCGGAAGGGCACCGGGCTGGGAGTGCCGTATTTGTTGCCCACCAGCTCCTTCAGGTTGAAGTAGTACACCCGCTGATCCTTGCCGGTGTCGCCGCCGAAGGTGAAGCGCTTGCCCACGGTCTTGAAGGTATTCAGAATGCCGTCGCCCAGGCTGCCGCAGAAGATGGAGGGCTCGCTGGAGGCATCATAGGTAAATTCTCCTGGCTCGGCGGTGAACTCCACCACCTTGCCCTGGTCCACAATCATCATGGCCTGGCCGTCTGCCACGGCAACCACGCTGCCGTTGGAAATGATATTGTCGGATCCCTTGGTATTGGCGGAGCGGCCGGAAACCCGCTTCTGTCCTTTTACCGCCAGAACGGTTTCGGGGATTGCTTCACAGTAAAAATACTCCTTCCACTGGTCCGCCAGAACACCGCCGGCTGAGCCTACAAGAGCTTTCATCAAACCCATAACGATATAACTCCTTTTTAATAGTATTTACGTGCCCATCTGCCCTGCAAAAGGTACACCCACTTATGGTATTTTACACAATCTGCCCAAAAAAAGCAATAGCGCAGCCGGTTTTTTTATTCCGTTGCGGAAATCATTTGGCTCAGGGCTGCCGTTATCTCCTGCAGCCCAATCTGGTCTTCCTCTGAGAAGCGGCCAAAAAGGGTGCTGTCGATGTCCAGAACACCCCAGAGGGTAGTGCCGCAGAAAATCGGCAGGACGATTTCGGAGTTGGAGGCACCGTCACAGGCAATGTGCCCCGGAAAGGCATGGACATTGTCCACCCGCACCGGCTCTGCCCTCTGGGCCGCCGTGCCGCACACGCCTCTGCCCATAGGAATTTCGATACAGGCGGGCTTTCCCTGGAAGGGGCCAAGAATCAGCTTGTCGCCTATCCGCTTATAAAAGCCCACCCAGTTGATATCCGGCAGGGTCTGCCACAAAAGGGCAGAGGCGTTGGAAAGATTGCTTACCGAATAGGGCACATCCTCCATCAGGGCCCGAAGCTGACGGGCCAAATCAGAATAGTTTATCGTATACATTTGCTTCCTCCTTATTCCCTTCGGCGGGGTATTGCGTTTTGCCGAACACACTGCAAAAATTTTTCCGTTGTCAATAGGGCTTTTCTTCTCGCCCCGCTTCCATTCATTTTTTTCATCATACTATAGCACCGTTTTTTCTGCAACCTCATTTTTACAAATTCCCCACACACTTCCTCATTTCTCGACTTTTTCAGCGGTTACAATCCGTGCCATGCGGCATATTAAGGTTGCAGGAAATGGAGGGCTAAAGATGAAAAGAAAGAAAATATCTGCTGTGCTGGCAGTTTTGTTGGTGTGTATCCTGTCGCCGATGGTGGCAGCTGAAAAGCTATTGGTACCTGTGGGGCAGACGGTGGGATTGCAACTGCGGGACAACACCATTACCATTGCCGCCTTTGACGATTTGCTGGGGAATGAGGCCCAAAGGGCCGGGCTGAAAATCGGCGACCAGATTGTAAAGGTCAACGGTGTGGCTGTGCATAACATCCAGCAGATGCGCGCTGCTCTGGAGGAGTCTGGGGATACCGCCCGGGTAGCCCTGCGCCGGGGCAGCAAGGAGCTGGAGCAATCCGTGCGGCTCAGCCGCACCTCGGAGGGAGCCAAGCTGGGGGTGTATCTGAAACAAGGCATTACCGGCATCGGTACCGTCACCTGGTATGACCCTGCCACCGGAAAATTTGGTGCGCTGGGCCATGGGGTAAACAGCAGCGCAGGGGTGCTGATGCAAATGGCCGAGGGAGACACCTATCCCGCCCAGGTGCTCGCCGTCACCAAGGGAACCAGCGGCCACCCCGGCCAGTTGAAGGGCAACTGCGACAATGCTGAAAGCTGCGGACAGCTGCTGAAAAATACGCCCCAGGGGGTGTTTGGAAAATCCTTCCAGGGCTGGCTGGGAGAGCCAATCCCCGTGGGCAGTGCCGACCAAGTGCACCCGGGACAGGCCAGCATCCGCTCCACCGTCAGCAGCTTTGCCACCGGGGACTACTCCGTGGAAATTCTCAAGCTCTACCCCACCAGCCGGGTCGATGGGCGAAATATACTGCTGCGGGTAACTGACCCAGCCCTGCTGAAGGCCACCGGAGGCATTGTACAGGGCATGAGCGGCAGCCCAATCATCCAGGACGGGCGGCTCATCGGTGCCGTCACCCACGTTCTGGTGAATGCGCCGGATGTGGGCTACGGAATTTTCATCGAGAATATGCTCCAGGCAGCGGGATAAAAATCAGCTCTCCCGGAGAGATTTTCCGGGAGAGCTAGTTCGATAAACCGGAATTTGTTACGCTGTTGCACTTTCCAGCAAAGTGAGCATTTTGTTATCGCAATCAATTTCGTATCGCAGACCCAACGGAAAAACACCAATAGGATACGCATGTCCCACATTAACATTGTACAGGATTGGGAGGTCTGGCAAATTTGCCTCAAATCCAGCAACCTGCTTGTATACATCCTTATACTTCTCCAGTTTTTCTTCCACAGCAGGCTTGCCAACAATAATTCCGTTGATGGCATGCAGTATGCCTTGGGCATGCAAATTCCGCAAAAACCAAGATAGAACCATTTCATGCATATCAACTTCGCTTGTTTCAATCAGCAAAATCTTGCCTTTCCACTGGTCTAATGTGGGCCACAAAGAAGTTCCGAGCAACTCTGGGAATACATCGATACACCCGCCCAGCAGCTCACCAGTTACTTTTCCGCTACCTTGTATAACCTCATAGCCTGTGTTAGGGTAACGAGGGGTAGCCTGGTTCATATTATCTTCTTTCCACCAAACCTTGTCCTTTTCATAGCTGCAAAAATCGCTGCAAGGAATCGGCAGGGTGTCCTGGGGAGTAAACAATGTCTTTTCCATGGCCTGTTTGGTGTATTCGTTGATAGCAACATATTCTGCGAGATTGTTCATCACAGACAGACCGTAATAGGATACAAGTCCCGCCTGGTGCATCATAAAATGGTTTGTTGTGGAATCCGAAAAGCCAGTAAATATCTTGGGGTTATTCCGCAAAACATCGAAGTCTATGTAGGGCAGAAGTCTTATTGTATCATCGCCGCCAATGGCATTAAATACGGCTTTGATTTCTGAATCCCTAAAGGCATCCATCAAATCCTGCGCCCTTGCTTCTGGGTGCCGATACAGATAGTCAATCCCTTTTAATGCGTTAGGCATAGCTACAACTTCTAATCCGTATTCTTCCAAACGTTTCTTGGCAAGTTCGTATTTATGAATAAACATCTTCTCGCCAATCATTCCTCGTGACAAGGAAACGATTGCAACTTTATCACCTTTATACAATCTTTTAGGCTTAATCATAATTCTACCTCTTTGTTCTCTTAAACATCTCGTCAAATTCCGATTTATGAATGCAGGGACAGCAAATGTCCTCCCCGTGAAATCATTCCTTTTGAATCCGTTTTTCAATGTCTTCAATCGACGGCAGCTGCTGTTGCAGTTCTTCCGGCAAATTGCTGGTTACTTTATACGCACTGACACCCATGGGCTTGGACATATCCTTGAGCGCATACTCCGCCACCAAATCATTTTTGCTCTTGCACAGCAGCAGACCGATGGAGGGGTGGTCGTCATCCTTTTTTAGAATCCCATCCACCGCTGAAAGGTAGAAATTCAGCTGCCCGGCATATTCCGGCTTGAATTCACCGGTTTTCAGTTCGATTACCACATAGCAGCGAAGATTCAAGTTGTAGAAAAGGAGGTCGATATAAAAATCATCTCCGCCCACATTCAGGTGATATTGGTTCCCAAGGAAAGCAAATCCTGTTCCCAATTCCAGCAGGAGCTTTGTAACATCTTTCACAAGCGCCTGCTCAATATCCCGCTCCACCATATCTTCCTTAAACGGGATAAAGTCAAACACATAGGGATCCTTCATCGTCTGTGCTGCAAGCTCACTTTGCGGGGAGGGTAAGCGTTCCTCGAAATTTGCTATTTTCTTAGCCAGCGCTTGGCGTTGATAGAGCCCTATCTCAATTTGGTGTACCAAAACATTGCGTGACCACCCGTTCCCAGCTGCTTGGTTGGCATACCAAATGTGCTCCTCCGCTGTCCTCACCTTATCCATCAATGCAATGTGATGATACCACGTTATTTGTGCAAGCGCCGCTTGCACAATTTCAAAGTTCGGAAAACGGAGCGCAAACTTTGCCATATACTTGAGATTGCGCACAGAATACCCTTTTGCCTCCGGGAATGCCAGCTTGATGTCTGTGGCAAGGTTCTCAATAAACTTATTTCCCCAGGTTTTATGCTCGTTGATGGCTGACCCAATGTCGTAGTACAGGCATATCAGTTCCTTATTGACATTCAGCGCCGCTCTATATTGCGCACTTTGAATTTCCTGCTTGATGCCCTGCACCAAATCCATATATTCGCCGCTGTTCATCAGCATTTGCAAATCCCCCATTCTCATGAAGCGAAACACATCTTTTTCTTTGGATATTTTACCATACAGAGAAAAATAAAGCAATTGGCTTTCTACAGTACAAACGAAAAGGCTTTACAAACATATCGTGTTGTCCATAATGGCAATCACTCATGAGCGGCAGCCCCATCATCCAGGACGGGCGGCTCATCGGTGCCGTCACCCACGTTCTGGTGAATGCGCCGGATGTGGGCTACGGAATTTTCATCGAGAATATGCTGGAAGCCGCAGGATAAAAACAGGCCCGGGAACCCCCGGGCCTGCAACTATCAAAGGATGGGCACTACAGCACCGAGTGCACAGTCAAAGCCGCTGAAATCCAAGGAACCGTGTGCCCTGGAAGGAGAGGTTGCCTCTGTCCCCTTCTACCAGCAGACCATACTCGTTACCTGCCAGTGAAAACTCCATGCGGTCCCCGCTTTCCACCTGAAAGGTGGCATAGTAGGTGGTGGAGGTATGGTGTAGGCCGGTATCATTGCCATTGGAATGGCGGGTCACATTGGTACGCTTGGCAACCACCGTCGCCGGAACCGTCAGTCTGGGGGAATTGTTGTTTTTATGCCACTGCCCCAGGCTGCTGATCGCCACAGAAACAATGGACACAGCCACCACCGCAAACAAAATCAGAAACAAAGTTTCAAACAAATCAAACCCCACGCCAAAACCCATGCGCTCTCCCCCATTTCGGCTCAATTTTTCTATAATATACCACACGCGAGAAAATACGTCAAATTAAGATTTTTTACACATCCCATTCAGTCAGCCAAAGGGCGGGCAATCCAGGAAGCGTTGGGGCCTAAGCAACTATTGCCAAATATGCCAAAAATCCCCCACTCCGAGGAGTGGGGGATAGAGGGGATCAATTAGTTGTCGAAGATCTCGGTGACGACGCCGGAACCGACGGTACGGCCGCCCTCACGGATAGCGAAACGCAGGCCCTTCTCGATGGCGATGGGGGTGATCAGCTCAACCTTCATGACGACGTTATCGCCGGGCATGCACATCTCGACGCCCTCGGGCAGGGTGATGATGCCGGTCACGTCAGTGGTACGGAAGTAGAACTGAGGACGATAGTTGTTGAAGAAGGGGGTATGACGGCCGCCTTCTTCCTTGGACAGGACGTAAACCTGGCCGGCGAACTTGGTCAGAGGATGGATGGAACCGGGCTTAGCCAGAACCTGGCCTCTCTCGATGTTCTTCTTGTCGATACCACGCAGCAGAGCGCCGATGTTGTCGCCGGCTTCTGCGAAGTCCAGCAGCTTGTGGAACATCTCGATGTCGGTAACGACGGTGTTCAGCTTGTCCTCACGCAGGCCGACAATCTCAACAGCCTCGTTCTTCTTGATGATGCCACGCTCCACACGGCCGGTAGCAACGGTACCACGACCGGAAATGGTGAAGACGTCCTCGACAGGCATCAGGAAGGGCTGGTCAGCCTTACGGTCGGGAGTGGGGATATAGGTGTCAACAGCGTCCATCAGCTCCTTGATGCAAGCATACTCGGGAGCATCGGGGTCCTTGGAGTCGCTGATCAGAGCGTTCAGAGCGGAGCCCTTGATGACAGGAGCTTCCTCGTCGAAGTCGTAGGAGGCCAGGGTCTCACGGACTTCCATCTCCACCAGCTCCAGCAGCTCGGCATCGTCAACCTGGTCGCACTTGTTCAGGAAGACAACGATAGCGGGCACGCCAACCTGACGGGCCAGCAGCAGGTGCTCCTTGGTCTGAGCCATGGGGCCGTCGGTAGCAGCGATAACCAGGATAGCGCCGTCCATCTGAGCAGCACCGGTAATCATGTTCTTGATATAGTCGGCGTGACCCGGGCAGTCAACGTGAGCATAGTGACGCTTGTCGGTCTGATACTCAACGTGAGCGGTGTTAATCGTGATACCACGAGCCTTCTCTTCGGGAGCCTTATCGATGGAAGCGTAGTCCTCGAAATCAGCGTAACCCTTCAGGGACAGGTACTTGGTGATAGCGGCGGTCAGAGTGGTCTTGCCGTGGTCAACGTGGCCGATGGTGCCAATGTTGACATGGGGCTTATTTCTCTCAAACTTCTGCTTAGCCATTTGAAATATTCCTCCTGTTAATAGAAATAAAATGAATACATTTTTTCGTGCGTAGTCCGCACATCAGTTACAGAGTAACACAATTTGCGGAGAAACACAAGAGATATTTTGTAAATTTCGAAAAAATCAAGGGCAATTCAGGAAAAATTAACCTTTGGTGCGGCTCTTGATAATCTCTTCGCTCTTAGACTTGGGCAGCTCGGTGTAGTGGCTGGGCTCCATGGAGTACTGGCCACGGCCCTGGGTCTTGGAACGCAGGTCGGTAGCGTAACCGAACATCTCAGCCAGAGGCACATTGGCGTCCACCTGGACGGAGCCGGTACGGGTGATCTGACCCAGGATGTTACCACGGCGGGCAGTAACGTCGCCGATGACAACGCCCATGTATTCGTCAGGCACCACAATGGCAACCTTCATGATGGGCTCCAGGATGCAGGGATTGGCCTTCCGGCAGGCCTCCTTGAAGGCCATGGAACCGGCAATCTTAAATGCCATTTCAGAGGAGTCAACCTCGTGATAAGAGCCGTCGTACAGAGTGACCTTCACGTCCACCACAGGGAAACCAGCCAGGACACCGGCGGTCATTGCACCCTGAATACCGGCATCGACAGCGGGGATATATTCCTTGGGAATGGCGCCGCCGACAACAGCGTTGATGAACTCATAGCCCTTGCCGGGCTCGTTGGGCTCCACACGAATCTTGACATGACCGTACTGGCCCTTACCGCCGGACTGACGGGCATACTTGGTCTCCTGCTCCACAGACTTGCGGATGGTCTCCTTGTAAGCAACCTGGGGAGCGCCCACGTTGGCCTCCACCTTAAACTCACGGAGCAGACGGTCCACAATGATTTCCAGGTGCAGCTCGCCCATGCCGGCGATGATGGTCTGACCGGTTTCCTCATCGGTGTAGGTGCGGAAGGTGGGATCCTCTTCAGCCAGCTTGGCCAGGGCAATACCCATCTTCTCCTGGCCGGCCTTGGTCTTGGGCTCGATGGCCACGCGGATAACGGGCTCGGGGAAGACCATGGACTCCAGAATGATGGGATGCTCGGGATCACACAGAGTGTCGCCGGTGGTGGTGTTCTTCACGCCGACAGCGGCGGCAATGTCACCGGCGTAGACGACGTCCAAATCCTCCCGGTGGTTGGCGTGCATTTGCAGGATACGGCCCAGGCGCTCGTTGGTGCCCTTGGTGCAGTTCAGCACAGTGGTACCCTTCTCCAGCGTACCAGAGTACACACGGAAGTAGCACAGCTTACCAACATAGGGGTCGGTGGCAATCTTGAAGGCCAGAGCGGAGAAGGGAGCCTCGTCGGAAGCGGGACGGAAGTCCTCTTCCTCGGTCTCGGGGTTGGTACCCTTGATGCCCTTCTTGTCCAGGGGGCTGGGCATGTAATCCACCACAGCATCCAGGACTTCCTGAACACCCTTGTTCTTGTAGGAAGTACCGCAGACAACGGGAACCATCTCGTTGGCAATGGTAGCCCGGCGGATAACCGCCTTCATCTCGGGCACGGAAATCTCCTCGCCCTCCAGGTACTTCATAGCCAGGTCGTCATCCAGAGCTGTGAGGGAGTCCATCAGCTTCTCGTGGTACTCTTCAGCCAGCTCCACCATGTCCTCAGGGATTTCTTCCACACGGACATCCTTGCCCAGCTCATCATAGAAGACGTTTGCCTTCATGGTCAGCAGGTCGATATTGCCCTTGAAGAAAGCCTCGGAGCCGATGGGCAGCTGAATGGGCACTGCATTGCACTTCAGGCGCTCGTCGATCATCTCGAGGACGCGGAAGAAGTTGGCACCCATGATGTCCATCTTGTTGACGTAAATCATACGGGGGACCTTGTACTCGTCGGCCTGACGCCAAACGGTCTCGGTCTGGGGCTCGACACCGCCCTTGGCGCACAGGACGGTAACAGCGCCGTCCAGCACACGCAGGGAGCGCTCCACCTCAACGGTGAAGTCCACGTGACCCGGGGTGTCGATGATGTTCAGCCGGCAGCCCTTCCAGAAGCAGGTGGTTGCGGCGGAGGTGATGGTAATACCACGCTCCTGCTCCTGAGCCATCCAGTCCATGGTGGCAGAGCCGTCATGGGTCTCGCCGATCTTGTAGTTACGACCGGTGTAGAACAGGATACGCTCGGTGGTGGTGGTCTTACCGGCATCGATGTGAGCCATGATGCCAAAGTTTCTGGTATTTTCCAGGGAATACTGTCTAGGCATTGATTCTCTCCTTGATTACCAGCGGAAATGCGCGAAGGCCTTGTTGGCCTCGGCCATCTTGTGGACATCCTCACGCTTCTTCACAGAGGAGCCAGTGTTGTTGGCAGCATCCATAATTTCAGCGGCCAGACGTTCTTTCATGGTGTTCTCGCTGCGGTTACGGCTATACAGGGTAATCCAGCGCAGACCCAGGGTCTGACGGCGGTCGGGGCGAACCTCGATAGGCACCTGATAGGTAGCACCGCCGACACGGCGGGCCTTCAGCTCCACGGCGGGCATGATGTTTTCCATAGCCTGCTGGAAGACTTCCAGGCCGTTCTTGCCGGTCTTGTTCTCGACAATCTCAAAAGCACCATAAACGACCTTCTGGGCGACGCCCTTCTTGCCGTCCAGCATGATGCTGTTTACGAGCTTGGTAACCAGAACGGAATTGTACTGAGGATCGGGCAGAACCTCTCTCTTGGGAACATTACCTCTTCTGGGCACTTTGCTTCCCTCCTTCATAAAATAATGATTTCATCGGTACTCGAAAGTGAGTCTTTCGTTGTGCCTGGCCAGAGGTTTAATAACTCTATATTAAAACGCTGGCAAGGCCTTGCCTTGCGAAAGGGCGTGGAAAAAGTTCAGTTGAATCGGGCAGAAAAGAATTACTTCTTCTTGCCAGCCTTGGGCCGCTTTGCACCGTACTTGGAGCGGGCCTGCATACGGTTCTGTACGCCCTGGGTATCCAGAGTACCACGAACGATGTGGTAACGAACACCGGGAAGGTCCTTAACACGACCGCCACGAATCAGAACCACGGAGTGCTCCTGCAGGTTGTGACCCACACCGGGGATGTAAGCGGAAACTTCCATGCCATTGGTCAGACGCACACGGGCAATCTTACGCAGAGCGGAGTTAGGCTTCTTGGGGGTGATGGTACGCACAGCGGTGCACACGCCACGCTTCTGGGGGGAGGGCAGGGTGGTAGCCTTGTTCTCCAGGGTGTTCAGACCTCTCTGCAGAGCGGGAGCGGTGGACTTGTAGGTAACCTGCTGACGGCCATTTCTGACCAGCTGATTAAAAGTAGGCATCTATTTTCTCCTTTCTTTTGTTCTCGCCTTTCGGCGGGTATATATTCTACGGAAATGCATCCGATAGAACCAGGGTCACTGGATGACGGCTGCTGCCGCTGCACCCACCTCGATATGGCAGGCACGGCCCAATTCCGCCATGGTTGAAACGTAGGAAACAGGAACCTTATGGGCCAGGCACAGTGCCTGCAAGGGCTCTGTGACAGCAGGGTCGGCATCCTGGGCCAGGTACACCTGCCGGGCGGTTCCGGCCAGAATGGCCTTTTTCAGCTGCTTGGCGCCCACAATGCGCTTGGCAGCCCCCAAATCCGGCATTGGGCCGCACTGGGGAATCATACAATCATTCTTCGTAACCATACAGGTTGTATTATACGCAGTTTTCTGAAAATGTCAACAAAAATGTGGAGAAAACTTTTGCTATTGTGCTGAAAAACTTCTTTTGCCGGGGCTCTGCCATGGGTGTCACCCGTCGAAATACAAATGTTCTTTCGCTAAGCACGTTCACATTTCCCTGCCGCTTTTCATCCGCATCAGCAGGACGCTCCCCTCCGCTTTCAGCCATGCCTTTTCCTTTGAATAGGCCGGGAGCACCCCTTCCACCGTCTGCCAGAAGGCCGCCGAGTGGTCCATATGGAGCCGGTGCGCCAGCTCGTGCACCACCACATAGTCCCGCACGCTCTCCGGCGCCAGCATCAGCAGGCAGTTGAAATTCAGATTCCCCGCACTGGAGCAGCTGCCCCAGCGGCCCGTCTGGTTGCGGATGGTAATGCGGCCATAGGTGACCTGCATTTCCCGGGCGAAGCGCTCCACCCGGGGCGGAATGTCCTTGGAGGCCCGCCGGGCCAGGGTGCGGATGTCCTCCGGAGTCAGGGGTGCTGCCTCCCCTGCCTGTCTGGCGGCGCAAACCTTTTCCATGGTTCTGTCAATCCAGGAGGATTTTTCTTCCAGGAAGCGTGTAATCTCCCCCTGAGGAAGGCGAGCCGGTGCCCGGACAATCAGTGCCCCCTCCCGGGTGATTTGGATACTGAGGGTTTTCCGTCGGCTGCGAATTACGGTTGTTTTCCATTTGCTCATAGCTGCTCCCATTCCAGGCCGTCAATGTCACGGATGCTGTCTATACAAATGCGCTCCCCGCCGGTAAGCAGGATGGCATTTTGATATTTGTCGATTCGTTTTACCTTTCCCCTGACCCATACATAGCTGCCGCCGGGCTTGCTTGCATCCTGCCGGAAGCAGAGAAAGCGCACTTCCCCCGTCTCCTCCAGGTGGCGGGCCAGATAGCACAGGGCCCGGTTCAGCAGTTCCTTGCCGTCGGCATCCAGGCAGGTCTCCGCCTCCGTCAGCCGGGCGCTTTCCTTCAACACATCCTCATAGCCAACCAGGGCGGCAAAGGGAGAAAATTGAGCCCCTCGGTTTACCATGGACATGCGGGCATGGCGGCCGGAGACCGGGGGGCTGGCGTGGAGGATATCCTCGTATTTGTGGCCTTTTCTCATATCCGTTCCTGGCATGTTCCTCCCCCATTCCCTATGCCTTGTGTCCGCCGATCTGGCCGTTGCGGGAAATGGTGGTGGCTCCCTCCTCCAAATCCATGCCACGGACGATGGCGTTCTTTCCGTATTTTCTCTTAATGCCCAGCATGGCCCTTTGGCGGCGCTTTTCCCGCTCCAGCTCCGCATCCTCCACTGCCCGGCGCTGGGCATCGCCGAACAAATCCAGCTGCTCGAAATTTTCCTTAGGAGCATTCTCCCGCTCCAGGAAATTGGCCGTCAGGGTCAGGCGGCGCACCAGCAGGTCTTTGTTGGAAATGCGGTCGTACAGCGCCGCCACCGCCGCCATGATTTTCTTCGTAGAGGACATTCTTCTATCTAGATTGACGGTGCCGTGGGAGTGCTTGGGAATTTTCCGCCCATAGGCATCCGTCACCACCTCGCCCTGGTATTTGCTGCAAATCTCCGGCCGGGTCAGGCTCTCCACGTCGTAGCCGATGGTGAGGGTCAGCTGGTTGGTGGTCAGGCCCTTTTCCACCAAATCCAGGGTGAGCTGGTCTGCCATCTCCCGAACCACCAGGCGGGTTTTCTCCCAGGTATATGGGCAGGTCAGCACCTGGCCGGAGCTGATGGAATTGGTAGTGGGCCTATAGGCCTTGATATCCGCAATGGTGCAGGGCTCCTGACCCCAGGCGTGGTCAATCAGCAGCTCTGCGTTGATGCCGAAGAGGAAATACAAGAAATCCTCGTTGAAAAACTCCGTTTGCTTGCCCAGGGAGCACCGGGCAATGTCCCCCATGGTGTACAGGCCGTGCTTTTCCAGGCGCCTGGTGTAGCCCCGGCCTACCCGCCAGAAGTCTGTCAGGGGGCGGTGATCCCACAGAAGCTGCCGATAGGTTATCTCGTTCAGCTCTGCAATGCGAACCCCCTGCCTGTCCGGCTCCACATGCTTGGCCACAATGTCCATAGCCACCTTGCACAGGTACAGGTTGGTACCCACCCCGGCGGTGGCCGTGATGCCGGTATGGGCCAGCACCTGGCGAATCAGCATTTCCGCAAAGCCCCGGCCATCCACATTGTAGATTTTCAAATAGGGGGTGGCATCGATGAATACCTCGTCAATGGAATAGACGTGGATATCCTCCGGTGCCACGAATTTCAGGTAGAGCTCGTAGATTTGGGAGCTGACACGCATATACCGGGCCATCTGGGGCGGGGCCACAATATAGTCCACTTCCCAGTCCCGGTGCTGCTGCAAAAGTGCGGCATCCCAGCTTTTTCCGGTAAGGGTGCGGCGGGGGGCCTTGCTCCTGCGTAGGGCATTCACCTCTGCCACCTTCTGCACTACCTCAAAAAGCCGGGCCCGCCCCGGAATGCCATAGGCCTTCAACGAGGGGGACACCGCCAGGCAGATGGTTTTCTCCGTCCGCCCGGGGTCTGCCACCACCAGATTGGTGCCCAGGGGGTCCAGCTTTCGCTCCACACACTCCACCGAGGCGTAGAAGGATTTTAAGTCGATGGCCACATAGGTCTTTTCCACTGGGCAAGCCCCCTTCCGGCACTGTTTGGGTTTATTATAGAACATCTGTTCTCATTTGTCAACCGGAAGAAAATGGGGTTATGAAAAAGATATCATTTATTTTGTAATTTATACTTGACATTATGACAGGTATGTGCTAGGATACAGACATCTCAAAGAAAACATCGGGAGGCAATGGATATGAAAGCATCTATCATTGGCATTATCATTGGCATTATCGGCGGGCTTGTCTTTGTTACCCTGTTTTTCCTCATCCTTATGCTGTGCAAGAAGAAGCGGACCTGCGATTTCGACGAGCGGCAGCGGATGGGGCGAGGGCGGGCTTTCCAGGCCGGATTCTTCACCATACTGCTGACAGGGGCCATTGTCACCTGTCTGGACTTTCTGGGGGTACTGCCGGGGAGCGGTCTGCTGTGGCACATGGGGGCCCTTCTGCTGGGTGTCGCCGTATTTGCGGTGACTGCAATTCACTACGATGCCTATGTGGGCCTCCACCAAAAGGCCAAAAGCTACTATATTACCGGAAGCTGTATCTTTGCTGCTATGACCCTCAACGGTGTCGTCAACCTGGGCAGCAGCGACCCGGACAGGGTGACTCTTTCCATTCTGGATTTCCAGGTTGCCGCCCTCTGGGTAGTCATTCTGATTGCGCTGCTGGTGCATCGTTCTCACAGCAAGGGGGAAGAATGAAAAATCTCCGACTGAAAGCCGCCCGGGCCGCCAAGGATCTGAGCCAGGAGGCACTGGCTCAGCTGGTGGGGGTGACCCGGCAGACCATCAATGCCATCGAAAAGGGGGACTACAACCCCACCATCCGTCTGTGCCTTGCCATCTGCCATGCACTGGACAAGACACTGGACGAGCTGTTCTGGGAGGAATAACGCTTCTATAATAAAAAGGGCAGGGAGTAACGGCTATACTTCCCTGCCCTGCTTATTTTATTGATAAGGATGCTCCCCTACCGGGTGGCCGCTGATGGTATCGCCCTTCTCCGGGTATACCGGCACCTTGTTCTGCTTTCCGGATTTGAGGAACAGCATCAGCGAGGCGAACTGGATTCCCTGGCGGCGGCCAATCTCCTCCTGAGACAGCTCACACACTCCCATGGCGCACATGGTGCCCAGGCCCAAAACATACGTCCACATCTGCTGGAACAGCAGCTCGGCCTGCTCCCGGGTCAGATCATAGTCCTGCATCACCAGCTGAATGCAGGTCTCGTCCATACCGTTCAGGTCGTGGAGTGCCTGGCGGAAGCTGACGCCCCGGGAATGTTCCTGGAGGAACAGGAGCTTGAACAGCTCCGGCTCGTGGATGCCATAGGACACCACCTGCAAACCAATTCGCTTAAAGGCTGGGGTATACTCCCGGTAGTCGCTGATATATTCCATGAACTCCCGGAGAGCAAGCTCCCGGGCAGCCTGCCTCACCTCCTCCATATTCTGAAAGAGGGTGAAAATCGGCCGGGCCGAGGCTCCTAGGCGGCGACCCAAATCCCGGGCGGTCAAAGCGGAGATACCCCCCTCTTTTATCATCTGTAACGCAGCGGCGGCGACTTCCTCCCGGGTGAATTTTGGCTTTGGGGGCATGGCAGCAGCATCCTTCCTTGGGATATTGATGCAGCGTTGTGTAACGCCGCTTTCTAAGTGTCTTTTCATTATAGACAGCGGGCGGTTTTTTGTCAAGGTCGGGAGCACTTTCCGGCCAGAAGAAATCCCCCCTGGCGAACCAGAGGGGATTGTGAGCAGTAATCAAGAGGGATATTAGTAGAACTTTCTCTTGTTCTTGCGGGCAGCTTCAGACTTCTGCTTACGCTTCAAGCTGGGGCTGACATAATGCTCGCGCTTCTTGACTTCGGCGATGACGCCCTCCTTGGCACAGCTGCGCTTAAAACGACGCAGAGCACTCTCCAGAGACTCATTCTCCTTAACGCGAATTTCAGACATTGTTTTCCCTCCCTCCGACGCATCCGGCTATGTCCAGGATGCTTTCAGGGCCTTATCGGCTTTTACCATTATAAAGGCTACCTCCCCAAATGTCAAGGAAAATCCTTGCGTTTTACAATTTTTTTGCATAGCGGATTTTCCCGGCCCCCTGGGGAGGCCAAATGGTCACTTTACAATCAGGTTGACCAGCTTATTCTTGACCACAATGGTCTTGACCACACTGCCCCCCTGCTTTTCCAGGAAGCGGGCAATTTTCTCGTCGGCCAGCACATTTTTGACCACGGTGTCATTGTCCAGGTCGGCATCCATCACTACGGTGCCACGCATCTTGCCGTTAATCTGGACGGCCATGGTGACCTCCTGATCCTTGCACTTTTCCTCGCTGTAGGTAGGCCAAGGCTCATAGGCAATGGTGTTGCTATGGCCCAAAAGCTGCCACATCTCCTCGCCCACATGGGGGATGATGCAGGAAATCATCTTCACGAAGCCCTCGGCGTATTCCTGGGGGCAGGTGCCGTTTTTATAGACCTCGTTGACAAAGACCATCATCTGAGCAATGGCGGTATTGAAGCCCAGGGATTCAAAGTCAGAGGTAACCTTCTTTACGGTCTGGTGATAGATTTTGGTCAGCTTGCCGTCATTTTCCCGGGTGATGTTGGCGCTCTCGGTGAAGAAATTCCAAACACGGTTGATGAACTTCTTGGCACCGGCCACACCCTGGGCGCTCCAGGGCTTGGAAACCTCCAGGGGGCCCATGAACATCTCATACAGCCGCAGGGTATCGGCGCCGTACTCCCGGACAATGTCACTGGGGTTGACCACATACTCCGGGAAGCGCTTGCCCATCTTGATGCCGTTCTCACCCAGGATCATGCCCTGGTGCACCAGCTTCTGGAAGGGCTCCTTCACTGGGGACAGGCCCTGGTCATAGAGGAACCGGTTCCATATCCGGGAGTACATCAGGTGGCCCACGGCGTGCTCCGGGCCGCCCACATACAGGTCAACCGGCATCCAGTGCTTCAGCAGCTCCTGGTTGCAGAACTCCTTGTCGTTCTTGGGGTCGATATAGCGCATATAGTACCAGGAGGAACCGGCGGAGCCGGGCATGGTAGAGGTCTCCCGGGTGCCCTGGATGCCATGGGCATCATACTGCTTCCACAAGGTGGCATTTTCCAGGGGTGCCTGGCCGTTTTTGCCCCTGTAATCCTCCAGCTCCGGCAGAATCACCGGCAGCTCTTCATCGGGGACGAAATAAATCTTGCCGTCCTGGGTGTACACGCAGGGAACCGGCTCGCCCCAGTAGCTGTCTCTTATACACATCTCCGAGCCCACGAGACCGAGGCTGATCTCGT
>UROL01000020.1 GCA_900549495.1 uncultured Eubacteriales bacterium
GGCTCGGAGATGTGTATAAGAGACAGCTCCGGAGCCGCCGCCTCCTGCACCCAGGGGCAGGAGCTGATTGCCCGGATGATTGCCATGAAGGGCCCGGAAATTCTCATTGGCGCCGGTGTCAATGCCCAGGTAATTCGCCATTTCCGCCAAGCCGTGCCAGGAGCCGCCGCCTTCCATATGAGCGGCAAAACCGAGCTGGAAAGCCGGATGCGTTTCCGCCGGGAGGGCGTTCCCATGGGTCTGCCGGGGCTGGACGAATGGCACATCCAGCAAACCAGTCAGGAGGCCGTCGCCGCCGCCCGGAAGGCGCTGGATGCATAAAAGGGAATACCGCAAGGAATCAAAATAATCTTGTTGCTATCGCCATAATATCCGTAATTTTCAGAGCATGTGACCAAGGAGGCTAAAATGGAACAACTGCAAATACGCTATGCGTCCATAGCCGATTACGATGGCGTTGAAAAAATTATGAAACAAGTCCAGGAATTACATGTCAATTTAAGGCCGGATATATATCAGCCCATTGACGTTGTATTGCCTTACCAGGAATTCTGTAAAGCCGTTGAGCAAAGAACCCTGATTGTGGCAGAGCAAAACGAGGATGTCGTCGGTGTACTATCTTATGTTCACAGGCATATTGAATCCGACAAGCAAGTTACACGGGATGTGATGTTTATTGATTGCATGGCCGTGGATGAACAGCTTCGTGGAAGAGGTATTGGACGAAAACTTTTTGAATTTGCCAAAAACATACTTCACGAAAAGTCCTTTGACGGTCTGGAACTGCAAGTGAATGCACGCAATCAAAACGCAAGAAGGTTCTACGAAAATTATGGTTTCAAAGAGAAATCCATAAATATGGAGCTGTTCTTGGATTAAAACTTCTCCAATAGGGATATGTACCCCCAACACTGGACACCCAGTATTGGGGGCACATATCTTATCCCCGGGCAAGGCCCCTGCCGCTATCGCATATTCATTGGCAGCCCGCCCAATTTCCGCCGCCATCTCCCCCGCCCTAGGGGCATAGCCAACCACAACGGCTTTGTAAATCAGCAGCCCAAATCTTGTAAAGCACCGGCAAAGCCAAAAGAAGGCTTACCGCTCCAGCCTCTACAGCCATCAGGGCCAGGCAATTCGCCTGGCCCTGATGTTTTATTATAGAGTCTGTTCGCCTGCAATTGGGTATTTCTCCCGGCGTAATATGGTCATTTACGCCGGACATTAACAACAATCACTGCAATAAAAATAAGGGCAAACCCGGCAAAAATCTTAAAAGTCACCTGCTCGTGGTAAAAAATAACAGAGGCCAATACGCCAAAAACAGATTCAAAGCAAAGAATAATGGAGCCCTCAGAGGATGGCGTATACTTAAGTCCGTAGGCTTGCAGCAGGAAGCAGACGGTAGTGCATACTA
Source organism: uncultured Eubacteriales bacterium (assembly GCA_900549495.1). Lineage (GTDB taxonomy): Bacteria > Bacillota > Clostridia > Oscillospirales > Oscillospiraceae > Faecousia. The sequence goes on from UROL01000020.1 coordinate 1,418, forward strand.
TGCTGAGATATCCCAGGTTCATGTAATCAGACATAGCCAGCTGCCCCGGCGCATCCTCAAACAGGAGTGCACCTGCCCAGCATACCAATGCGCCCACAAAGAATTGGAGTGCACTAATGGCAACGGTATTGCAGTTCTTCACATATTTTCCGGTCAAAATAATATGTAACCCATAGAAAATACCACAGATTAGCGTAAGAATATCCCCCAGATTGATGCCGGTATCTTCATTGCCCAGAGAAACTAAGCCTATGCCCACGGTACAGATTATGGCGGCAACCACATTGGACAGCGACGGCCTCTGTTTGTCCAGCGCCCAAAGAAGAAACGGAACAAAAACCACATAGGTGGTCGTCAGGAAAGCATTTTTTCCCGGTGTTGTGTATATCAGTCCATAGGTCTGAACAATAAAAGCGGCGGCAAGGCATGTGCCCAGCAGGATGCCGCCAATAACAGAGGTGCGCTCTAATTTTCTAATCTCACGCCATGCCAGGATTCCGGGCAGAATCGTAGCAATTGAGAACCGAATTGCCAGAACCCACAGAGGCCCCATCACGTTTACTGTATTTTTGAGTATGACAAAAGAAATACCCCAAACGATGGTAGTGGCAAAAAGAGCGGGTCTGCCCAAAATCGATTGCCGTTTATTCATTTTGCATCCTTTCATGTAATGGTAAAATTCTCTTTTCTCTCACACTTTATAGAGCGCTTTTGGCCCATTAAACATAATATCAGAGATGAGTTTTCGGCAAAGTGCAGGAGAATAATAGCCATGCTCCACCTTGCTATCCAACGTCTCGGCGAGAACCTTGCAAAAAATCTGCTTAGAGGCCAGACTTTCTTCGGCGGTTTCCGCATCGCAGCCCCAACCCAGGCGTCCACTGTCTGACAAATCCATAATTTCGCCAAAGACCGCAGCCGCCCTGCCGGGCGACAAAAGCGGGAGCCAGCTCAGGTCTACATAGACATTGTTATAGCTGTGAACCAAAGACATACAGTCCGCTGTATGCGGATAGGAGCAGTGCAGCAGCACAAATTGTGTGTCCGGGCAAGCATCCAGCAGCGGCTTCAGCCAGAGCGCATTTGTGCGAACCAGGCAGCCCGTACCTGTGTGTATTTGCACCGCCATTCCAAGCTGGCCGGCACGGCGGCAAATGCGATAGGCCGTTAAGTCTTCGAAGGCTTTGACCTGCATCGGCGTAGCGTTGCAATCCTCCCACCCCCGACGTGCATCCTCCAGATTGGCTTTCGTAAAATCAAGCCCCCGTTCATAGGCAATGGCCAGTTTGATTGCCACGACACCCCTGGCATGCATTCTGCCAATGGCCTTATCCATTTCGTCCAGATACGCATCCATGGAGAGCTTGCCCTGTGCCGGAATAAAACGGCGAGGGTCATTGCCATTTTCGTCACGCCCGGCATGGGGATGTCCTTTGATAAACATATCGCAGCGGAATGCAGGCCGATAGAGACTAGGCTCTCCGTTATCGTCTCCAGGATTTAGCTGCATATCGCCAACAATTGCCTTGTAATTACACTTTTCCCGAAGGATGCTGTCAATATGATTCGATTTCGCATTTGCAATAGCCAGATTCTGTTCGATTTCCTCCCAATTTTCTCGACAAAGAGGGATTTGGTTATGAGAATACAGCTGTCCAAGCGTTGCAGCCAAGGTGTAGAAATAACTGTTGCAGCTGACTTTATCCAAAAATTCCGTTGGCTCCATACCGGGGTGAATCATGCCCTTATATTGCCAGTTGATGTAGCATCTGCTGAGCAAGTCCGGAAGGGTTTGGATTTGCGGACGGTGCACGTCAATATGGCAATGAGTATTGATACAAGGCGCTTCCATGGCCAGATTGTAAAAATCAGCAAACAATTGTGACATAATATCTCCCCCTGTAAAAAGTGATAAATGTTTTACTATTATTTACTACTGTAAAACCATACGCTCCATTGAAAGAAATGCAGCGCCATCAAAGCCATCATAACATCATAATGTATATGTGTCAATATATCAAAAATTTTATTTTTTAATTGCTAAAAAATGGTTGACATGCACAAATCATTGTGGTATATTCAAGTAAAACATAAGTCTAGTTTTACTAAAAGGATGATAACAATGGCAACGTTAAAAGACATTGCGCAACGTGTTGGTGTATCCATTGCCACCGTGTCCCGGGTGTTGAATCAGGATGAAAGTTTTTCTGTTTCCAACAAAACGAAGCAGCAAATTCTCGAGGCAGCCGATGCACTGCAATATCAGGTTCCGGACGGAGAGAAAGGCCAAAAGCAGAGCAGGAGCAAAGACAGCATATGTGTCCTTTTGCTGTATGATGAACTCGAGGAGATAAAAGACCCTTATTATTTGACAATCCGCACCCGGCTGCGGAAAGAAGCCATTCAGTGCGGAGTAGAAGTATCCGAATATTTCTGCGGCCAGGAAGAGCAGAATGCATGGGATAGCGCAGAGCATTCCGGTTATATCGTGATTGGAAGCCAGTGCACCTGGAATAAACACATAGAGCAAAAGCTCCTGGAGCAAAACAAGCCGGTGGTGTTTGTGGATTTCTCGCCGGAGTTTCCGGAAGCGGATTATGTTATTACAGACTATCAGGAATTAACGCAGGGAGCAATTGACCATTTTCTTTCCCTGGGATACAGAGAAATCGGTTATATTGGCGCTTCGGAATATGATGGGCAAAACCGGCAATCCATTGAAGATATGCGGCTGCATTTTTTCAGAGAAATCATGACGAAGGAAAAAATCTACAATCCGAATCTTGTTTTCCTGGGAGAGCATACCGACAACAGCTCCGGCTTCCAGCTAATGAACCGTTGCCTTACGGAAGGGCCCCGGCCTCGTGCCGTTTTTATCCAGACAGACAGTATGGCCATCGGAGCAATGAAAGCAATTAAGGAAAATGGACTAAAAATACCCCAGGATATTGCGGTATTGGGGTGTAACGACCTTCCGATTGCGGCGTATTTAACGCCGGCTCTATCCACAATGCGTATTTATAACGACATTATGGGCCAAATGGCACTGCATCTGCTATTGGAACGAATTCATAGCGACCGCAAAAAGGGAGTTAAGCTGATGATTCCCAACAAACTTAAAATACGAGAGACTTGCGGCGGCTGAGCAAGGAAGCAACGAAGGGGGAGGGTTCTTTTGAAGCAGACATTTTGTTACGGAGCCGAGGACTGGCGCTGCCGGGATGTGCTAAGCAGAAACCGGATGAAGACAAGGCCGTTCTATGTGGGATTTGAGAGCCAGGAGCTTGCTCTGAAGGGAGACCGCAGCGCAAGCAGGAATTTTGCATCTCTCAATGGGACTTGGAAATTTTACTATTGTGATCAGCCCTATCATTGTCCCAAAGATTTTTCAACGGTTGACTTTGATGACAGCGCATGGGACGAAACGCCTGTCCCCAGCCAGTGGCAGATGCAGGGGTACGGAAAACGTCATTATACCGATGCACTGTCCCTGTTTCCGCTGACCGAGCCCCCTACGATTCAGGCCAAGAATCCTACCGGAATCTACCGGAGAAATTTTCATATTGCAGAAGACGAGCGGGAGACAATTCTGCGCTTCGATGGAGTAGAAAGCGCATTCCATGTATGGGTTAACGGCAGCCCCGCCGGTTATTCGCAGGGCAGTCGCCTTACAAGTGAATTCGATATCAGCCGCTTTGTTCACCCCGGCGAGAATCAGTTAACTGTCCGTGTATACCAGTTTAGCGACGGAAGCTACCTGGAAAACCAGGACATGTGGTGGCTGGGCGGCATAATTCGGGATGTGTCCTTGATTCGCAGACCGAAGCTGCATTTGTCTGACCTGAAAATCGATGCATGGCTAAACGAGGATTTGACCAGCTCAGACCTTAAAATTGCAATGGAGCTCGAAAATCACAGCCATGCCGCAGACGCCACACTGGATATTGTCATTTTGGAGGCAGACCGCACTATTTGGAAGGAATCCATTTCGGCAGGCAGCATCCAGGAAACATCTGCCAAAGAATTGAAAACGAGTATACCGCTGGATCAGGTCAAGCAATGGAGCGCAGAAAGTCCGTTTCTTTATACCGTCCTTGTGCTTTTATGCTCCGAAGGAAGCATGCTGGAATGCTACAGCCAGAGAATCGGGTTCCGTCGGATTGAGGTAAAAGATGATGGACTGATGTATATCAACGGCGCAGCACTGAAGCTCAAGGGCGTGAATCGGCACGACTGGGACTGCCGCCTGGGGCGGGCAATCACTCGCAAGGAAATGCTCTGGGATTTGACGCAAATGAAGCGTGCCAATGTCAACGCAGTACGCACCTCTCACTACCCCAACCATCCAGATTTCTATGATTTATGCGATGAAATGGGCTTGTATGTAATGGAAGAGGCCGACATCGAGTGCAATCAGGTTATATATGTAAAAGATAAGGACTTTTTGAGCAATAACCCCGCATGGCAGCCCGCCTATTTGGACAGAGTGCAGCGGATGATCCACAGAGATAAGAACCATGCATCCGTTCTGTTTTGGTCGCTTGGCAACGAATCCGGCTATGGTTGCAATTTTGCCGCATGCTATAAGATGATTAAATCCTATGACCCTGTTCGCTTGGTACATTACGAAGAGGACAGAGAGGCCCAGACGGCAGACGTGATTTCAACCATGTATACAACCCAAAGCCAGTTGGAAAAGTTCGGCAAAGAGACCTGGCATAAGAAGCCCCATATCGTCTGTGAGTATGCCCATGCCATGGGAAATGGCCCCGGCGGATTGGACGAATACTGGGATGTATTCCGGCGGTATCCCAGACTGCAAGGAGGCTTTATTTGGGAATGGATTGACCAATCCATCCTGCACGAGGGTGTCATGACCTATGGCGGAGATTACGCAGACCAGCCCAACGAAGGGCCGTTCTGCGCAGATGGTTTGATTACCGCCGACAGGCAGCTGTACCCTGCTATGAGAGAAGTAAAAAAAGCCTTTGAGGGAATGGCCCTGATTTCACTGGAGCGGGAAACCGGCGACGGTATAATTGAAAACAGGCTGGACTTTACGGATTTGAGTGCCTATATTGCGGAAATTACGATTGGAACCCCCGGAAGGATACTCCAATCCCGGAAGGTGCAGCTGCCCTCTATCCGGCCCGGCCAAAGGGGAAGCGTTCACCTTTATGACCCCGGCGTTGTCGGACAATTGCCCCAGGGGCAGGACATTTGGCTGAATGTTCATGTGAAATACCTGGTGCCTCCTGCCTGGGCAGAGGACAATCAGGATGCCGCATTTGCACAGGTTTTGCTTCGCAAGGCGGCAGATGCCAGCCCCAAGGCTGCTTCCGGAAAAATCCGGGCAGAAGCCGGAGAAAGAGAAATTCGGGTTCATACCGAAAACGCCGAATACGTGTTTGACACCTCCGAGGGGATGCTGCTGCGCTGTAGCGTCAATGGCAATCCGGAAATCATTCAGGGAAAAGACTTCCATTTCTGGAGAGCACCCATTGACAACGACAGAAACGTTAAGCTGGATTGGCAGAAAAAGCTGGTGCAGCACACCCTGAATGTGGTGCACCAGGTTGCATTGGAAACATCCGAAAATTGTGTATGGATTCGGGTAAAAAAGGAATATCGTCCCTATGTACTGGATTGGACGATTCTCCTGGACGTATCCTATCAAATCCATGCCGATGGTGAAATGGAAATCTCTGTATCAGGATGTCCCCAGGGAGATCTTCCCAAAACATTGCCCAGAATTGGAATGCGAATGCTTTTGCCGGATACCTGCGAGCATGTTGTATGGTACGGCAGAGGCCCGGATGAAAGCTACAGAGATTTCAAGCAGGGAGCTCCCATGGGAATCTGGCGCAGAAATGTAACGGATATGTATTTCCCATATGTTCGTCCTCAAGAACACGGCGGGCATACGGATACACGGTGGGTTTGGCTGGGAGATCACCACTCCGGAGTACTATTCTCCGGCTCAGAAACCTTCAGCTTTACAGCGCTCCACTACAGCTCGGAACAGCTGGATGCAGCCACGCATACCAATGAGCTTATTCCGGACAAGGACATCTGGCTGACCTTGGATTATATGCATCAGGGGTTGGGCAGCGCATCCTGGGGCGCAGAAGCAACCGATGCCCAGACACTGGTTCCGAAGCCGTTTTGTTTCCATTGGAGTATGAAGCCGGTTTCCGCCAATGATTTAGAGCAGCTTTTGTAAATCAGGAAATACCATCCAGGCAAAAAATCGGAGTATGGGGGGATAACCTTGAAACCAGAAAAAACGAAGGGAAAACTTAGAAGCATTCTGAGTTTTAACGTGAAAACAGCACCATATTATTTTTTGGCGCCTGCTGTGATAGTCTTTGCCGTATTTATGATCTACCCGATAATTCATTCGTTTGTACTCTCATTTCAGAGCTTTGAGGGTGGAAAATATGAATTCATCGGCCTGCGAAACTACATAAGGTTGTTCAAGGATCCAATCTTTTGGAGCAGCATTGGCAATACTCTGATTTATTTGGTAATCCAGGTTCCGGTTATGATATTTCTGTCCTTGCTGCTTGCCGTACTTATTGAGCAGAGATATCTCCGTGGCAGAGCCTTCTTCCGGATGTCCATCTTCCTGCCAACGATTACCGCATTGGTTGCCTACTCCATAATTTTCAAGCTGCTGTTTAATACGGATTATGGATTCGTGAATTTTCTTCTGAGTTTATTGGGAATCGAAAAGATCGATTGGCTTAATACCACCTGGGGTGCACGGCTTACGATTATCCTTGGCATCACCTGGCGCTGGACCGGATATAACATGGTTATCATGATTGCAGGTCTGAACGCCATTCCCGAAGACCTGTATGAATCAGCAGAGTTGGACGGAGCTACCAGCTTTGACAAATTCCGGTACATTACAGTTCCCATGATGAAATCCATTATCCTGTTTGTCAGCATTACCTCCACAATCGGTACGCTTCACCTGTTTGATGAGTCCCTGATACTTACCAATGGTGGGCCGGATAATGCAACGATTTCCATTGGTCACTATCTGTATAATTCTGGTTTCCGCTATTTCAAATTTGGCTACGCAGCGGCTATCAGCTATGTATTGGTATTTATTATTGCACTTCTGTCCTTTATCCAATTTAAGGTTACAAAGGAGGAGGACACAGAATGAAAGACAAGCGCAAGGAAGTTATTACCTATTTAATCCTCGCAATCATGGTGATTATATCCCTCTTCCCCTTTTATTTCATGTTTATATCGGCTACAAACTCCAACAGGGAAATTCTGGCAGCGCCGCCCTCTATGCTACCCGGCAGACATATGTTGGATAATATGGAGAAATTGAACAAGAAGATTGACATTGGCAGAGTTTTGTTCAATTCTCTGTTTGTGGCAATATGCTACACCATACTGTCGGTACTCATTTCTTCTATGGCTGGCTACGCCCTGGTTAAGTACCGGTTTAAGGGCCGGAATGCTTTGTTTATGGTTATCATGGTCACCATGATGATTCCCGCAGAATCCATGTATATCCCGTTATTTACTATGATGAACAAAATCGGATGGGCCAATACTTACAGTTCGGTTATCATACCGCCTTTGGCCAATGCCTTCGGCCTGTTTCTGATGCGGCAGAACTTTGCCAGTTTTCCAACATCATTGATTGAAGCAGCCAGAATTGACGGGTATAACGAAATGCAGATATTCTGGAGAATTGTTATGCCGAACATGAAGCCCGCCCTTGCTGCTCTGGGAATTTACATGTTTAACAGTGCGTGGAATAACTTTATGTGGCCGCTAATCATTCTCAACGGGAAGAAAATGTACACCTTCCCGGTAGCCCTGGCTATGCTGGAGGGCAATCAGAGGTCTGTGGATTTCGGAACCATCATGCTGGGTGCGTCTTTGACGACCCTGCCTATTATGATTATATTCCTGATGTTCCAGCGGCACTTCATCGCCGGAGTTATGGGGGGTGCAGTTAAGGAGTAGGTATCTGAAAACGTGAAAATCGCTACCGTAGGGCGATGGCATACCAAAAATAACAACACTGCGGAGTAAAGGAGTAAAAATGAAAAAGACAATTGCGCTTCTGCTGGTACTGGTTATGGCCCTGTCCCTGTGTGCCTGTGGAAAAGAGGAAACGAAAAAGAGTGAACCGTCTGTCGCCGATGGCGAGCTTCGTGGCGAAATTACCATTTGGAGTTGGGATCTTGCACTGGCTTATCTTAGCGATGTGGCTCAGAAGTTCGTTGAACTGCATCCCGGGGTAGTCATCAACTGTGAGGAAATGAGCACAGAGCAGGTGTATGATAAGCTCACCACCTGCCTGGCCAGCGGCATTGGCTTGCCGGATTTGGTCACCATCGAAGGTGAGCAAATGAGTAAATTTGGCGGCAAATTCCCGGACAAGTTCCTGGATTTGTCAGAGGAAATTAACACCGCAGACTTCCTCCCTGTTAAGGTAGGCGAAGCAATGGTCAACGGCAAAATGCTTGCATATCCCTGGGACGCCGCTCCTTGTCTGATGTTCTATCGCAAAGACATGTTTGACAAGGCAGGTGTCAATGCAGACGATATTCTGACCTGGGACGACTTCATCGAAGCCGGCAAGAAGGTGCAAGAGGCAAACCCCGGTGTCGCCATGATGCCCATGGCCACTTCCAGAAGAGACCATATCTTCCGCATTATGCTGTTGCAGCAAGGCTCCTTCTACTTTGACGAAAATGGCAATTCCCAAATGAACACTCCCGAGGCTGTCAAAGCAATGACACTGGTCAAAAAGATGTATGATGCCGGCATTACCATGAACGAAACCAGCTGGGATAACTATGTATCTCTGATACAGGATAACAAGGTGGCTTCTGTCCCCGACGGCATTTGGATGGCCGGAACCATCAAGGATTTGACCCCCGACGGAAGCGGCAAATGGGGCGTTATGCCCGTTCCTCAGGTGGATGCTGCAAGCAAGGGTGCAGCCAGCAACGGCGGCTCTATTTTGGCAATCCCCTCTACCACCAAAAACGCCGAGGTTGCAAAGGCCTTTGCAAAGTTTGCAATGACCGATATGGACAACCTGCTCTTCGGCTTGGAGAAATACCAATTCTATCCCCCCTATCTGCCTGCATATGAGGCCGACGTATTCCATGAGGCAGATGCATACTTCAACGGTGCCAAGCTCAACGAACTGTTTACAGTTGTAGGCGAGCAGGTACCCGCCATCAACTACACCGAAAACTTCGCCGAAGCAGGTGAAACATCCAAGAATGCCGTTGCCAAGATTCTTCTGAAGGATGAAGATATCGAAGATACCCTGAACAATCTTCAAGAAGAGTTCGTAGCAAAGTTTGGCAAGTAATCAAAATCCAATGCTTTGGGAGGGGCCGTCAAAAGCCCCTCCCAAAAGCAACAAAATGTGCTCCCCCCGGGGTAGGGGCTCGAAACAGCAAAGGTTTCGAGCCCCCTCCGGGGGGAGCATTGTCAAGGAAAAGAGGAGTATGGAAGGGAATGCAATGGCAATTGCCTGATATAAGCCGGGAGGGGGCAGTCAGGCGGTAACTGGCAAGCATTGCGAGGCCGGATTATGCTGCGGGACGCATTTCTTGTGTCAGGAGCGTTCCGGCTGTTGGTGGGGAGCCATTATTCACTGAACAGGTCGATACCCAAGGAGGTTAGGGTTGCTTGCAGGTGGGCAACGTCCAGTTGGCGGGGGGTGCAGTGGGTTTGGGCGCACAGGGCGGCAGCGATGCCTACGGCCTGGCCCATGGCCATGCAAATGGACATGACCCGGTAGGAGGCGTGGGCACGGTGGGTGCCGGAGATGCAGCGGCCAGCCACATAGAGGCCCTCCACCTTTTGGGGGACAAAGCAGCCATAGGGCAGGTCATAGGGGATGCAGTACTGAATTTTCTTTTCCGCCTGTCCGGCGCCTGTTGGGTTGTGGATGTCCACCAGGAAGTCCGCCTTGTGGACAATGACCTCCGGGAACCGTGCGCCGGAGGCGCACTCCTGGCCGGTGATGCAATAGTCGCCGATGATGCGCCGGGATTCCCGAATGCCGGTGGTGGAGGCGGAGCCAACAATTTTGCAGTGCTCATAGCCAGGAAGCTGGCGGCGGAAGAAGTCCGTCAGAATCTCCATCTGCTGCCGGAGCTCCAGTTCCGCCCTGTAAAGGGTCTCCACCTTTGTGCTGTCCACGCCGTTTACCTGGGTGGTATTGACCTGGCGAGAGCCGGGGTAGACCGTAGGATGCAGACGGACGGCGGCGGTGTTTTTGGGGATAATCCCCTGCTCCGCCTGGGTTTTCGTCCAGTCCAGGAAGCGCTGCCCCCGGAAGGAGACATCGTCAATGCCCCCGATGCAGAGGATTCCTTTGTCCTCGTCCACGTTGTCCAGGGTAAATTCCACTGTCACCGGCTGCATCAGGCCGTCCTCCCGGCCCTTTTGGTAGTCGCAGCCGGCAAACACCGCCACGTCGCCGTCGCCGGTGGCATCGATTACCGTCTGGGCAGCCAGCACCCGCAGTCCCTCTTTGGTGCAGACCACTGCGCCCCGGATTCGGTTCCCCTCCATCCAGGCATCTGCCACCGGGGTTTGCAGGTATACGTCCAGATTCTTCTCGTCCAGCAGCTTGGTCAGGGCAATCTTGGCCCGCTCCATGTCGTGGGCCACGCCGGTGGTGCCGTCCATATCGTTGTCCGGCACTCCCAGCAGAGCCACCACCTCGTCCCGCATGGTGCCTTGGCTGACGGAGCCCAGAATGGGCCCCACGCAGCCGGAGGTCAGGTTGCCCCCGGGAATGCCATAGCGCTCCACCAGGGCCGTGCGGGCTCCCTGCCGGGCCGCCGACACGGCAGCGCAGATTCCGGCAGGGCCTGCCCCGCAAACCAACACATCATATTCCTTCCAGACAGGAAGCTGTTTACTGTAAGATATTTCCATATTCGTCCCCTTAGTAGGCGCGAACCTCGAAGATTCGTGCAGCATCGTAGCCATGGGTGGCGGTGACGGCAATGCGGATGGTGTCGCAGAGCACCGGCTGCTCCGGCTCCAGCACATTCAGCCGCTGGCCATTGCCGGAAACCTCCTTGCTCCACACCACCTGGCCATCCCGCAGCAGCTCCGCCCGGTAGTCCTTTACCAGTTCCAGGGGCAGGCCCTTGACCTGGCGGTTCCGGACGTTCCGGGTCATGGAGGGCATGATTTCCCGGGTCAGGTTGGGGTCGAAGGTCAGCCGAAGCTGCTTTACAGGGGCCGCCTTCTCCAGGTGAAGGGTCAGGACGGCATCCTGCAAATCCCGGGACTCCCAAGCGTTCTCCTGCTCCCCTACCCGGCGGGCCACTCCGTTGATAACCAGCTCCGGCTCCCGGCCGGGCTTGTGGGAGGAGGCGGTGACCCGAGCCCTGCGGCACAGGTCGTCGGGGTCATGGTTTGCAAAGCCGGGGATATAGCAGTCATCCTTCAGCAGGGTCTGCTGAAGCTGGTCCATATGGGTCCGGCCCAGCTCCCGGGGGGTGAGGCCATAGTGGACTGCCATGGCGGCAGCGGTGCCCACAGCCTGGCCGCCTACGGCGCAGGTGCCCATGACCCGGGTGGAGCCGAAGGCGGTTTTTGTGGTGGAGATGTCCCGCCCGGCCATCATCAGGTTGGGAACCTCCCTGCTGTAGAAGCAGCGGTAGGGAATGGAATAGCAGCCCTTGAAATTCAAAATCCGGCTGGGGACCTGGTCAAAGGCCATCAGGCCCCCGGCGGTGTGCTGGTCCATCTGCCAGCCGCCGTAGGCCACGGCATCCTCAAAAATCCGGTTTTCCCGGACGTCGTTTTCGTTGAGCAGGTAGTCGCCCTCCAGGCGGCGGCTTTCCCGGGTTCCGGGAACCATACCCACCCAGTCCAAATCCAGATTGTCTACGCCGTGGTCGCCCTGGTTTTTCAGGTGGTCCCACACGCCGTAGACGCACTTGATCAGCTCGTCCCGGATATCCTCGCTCTGGCGGATGATATCGTCCCAGTCGCCGCCCAGCTCAATCCACCAGTAGCCGCTGTCCACATTGGAGAAATTGGGCAGTCTGCCGGAGCCCTCCTCGAAGGCCACCAGCTTGCCTCCGTCGGCGTGGGAGCCGATGGAGTTGGCGTGCTCCCGGAATTTCAGCTGCTCCTCGGTAAAGGTATAGGCCCACTTGGGCTTCTCGAAGGTGACCTTCTCCCCTCTATCCACGGCGCTGAACATCAGGCTGTTGCCCATGGTGTCGGTATTGGCCATGTCCGGGGCATCCGCCTCCTGGAATTCTCCCTTTGCCTCCGTGCCCATGCGGCTGCCGCAGCCTGCCAGGACACCCAGAGTGCCGTGGCCGGTGGCATCCACAAAGATTTTGGCAGACAGCCGAAGCTGGGTTTCCGTGGTATTCTGGTGGCAGATGACGGTGCGAATCTGCCCGTCTTCCATAACCACATCGTCCATATTGGTGTTCAGGTAGCTGTCCAGCCCCGGCTGGAAACGGACGGCCTCCCACATAACGGAATCAAAGACAGGGAAACTGGCGTAGGGGTTGCGCCGCTTGTTTTCCAGAAGCATTTCCAGCAGGATGCCGGTCTCGGCCAAATCCGGCTTGGCGGCGTGGGAGTTGGCTCCCACAATGTGCATTCTCACCTCCGAGCTGGCGTTGCCGCCAAAGACGGAGCGGTTCTGGACAATGGCGGTTTTCGCCCCATGCCGGGCGGCGGCAATGGCGGCGCACATGCCGGACAGGCCGCCGCCTACCACCACAATGTCATAGGTTTTCTCGATAACATGAATGGACATTTTTACGCCTCCGGCTTTACAAGCACTTTGATGGACTCCGGGCTGACCTGCTTCTGAATGGCAGCTTCCAGCTGGGAGACGGGGAAGCGGTGGGTAATCAGCTCTTTCAGCTTCATCTGGCCGGAGGACAGCAGCGCCACGGCCCGGCTATGGGTATCGGGATTGACAAAGGAGCCCATAATGGTCAGCTCCTTCTGGAAAATAGGATGCATCTTGGTTTGCAGCACCGCCTCCGGGTCCGGGACACCGAAGAGCAGCACCCGTCCGCAGCCGGCGGCGGCATCAATGGCCTGGCCGGAGGTCCGGGGGGAGCCCACGCACTCGATAACCACGTCGGCCCCGTCCTTGCTCAGGAGCTGGGACAGCCGCTGGTTCAAGTCCTCGTGGATGGGGTCGATGGCAGCGTCGGCCCCCAGACGGACGGCCAGCTCCCGGCGGGCAGCCACCGGCTCGCTGAGCACCACCTTGGCTGCACCGGCCAGGCGGGCCAATTGCAGCATAATCTGTCCAATGGTGCCGCCGCCGATAACCAGCACATTTTCACCGGGGCGAATGGCCGCCCGGTCGATGCCGTGGAGGCAGCAGGCCAGAGGCTCTGCCAGAGCGGCCAGCTCCGGGTCCGTCCCCTGGGGCACCGCCACGCACTGGGCGTAGGGCACCAGGCAGTAGTCTGCAAAGCCACCGTCCATGGTGACGCCCACTGCCTTCATATGATGGCACATCTGCTTCTGCCCCTGACGGCAGGGGCGGCACTGGCCGCAGTAGATATTGGGATCCACGGTAATCAGCTGACCCACCTCCAGGCCGGAGACACCGCCGCCCAGCTTCACCACATAGCCGGAAAATTCATGGCCCAGAATCACCGGGGGCGTCACATCCGCAGAGCCCTTGCCCCCCTGGTAGATGTGCACATCCGTGCCGCAGACACCGCAGGCGCAGACCTTTACCAGAACCTGTCCCTGTCCGGGCTCCGGAAGAACCAGGGGACGGGTTTCAATTGTTTTATTGCCAAGAAAATATGCACCAATCATCGTTGTTCCTCCTAAGGTGTTTCTTCTTTTTCCGTGTTCAACAGGTATGCCTGGATAACCGGCTGGGTCAGGAAGGCGGCGGCAAAGGCAATCATGCTATACAGGAAGCAGGGCACCAGCACAATGTCCGCCACGATGCACAGCCCCAGCAGCAGGGCGCTGATGGCCAGCACCAGCAGTGGCCGCCAGGGCTTCACCAGTGCCAGAATCAGGCTGTTTTTCAGCAAGGCCCCAAAGGGCAGCTCCACCGTAACCATAATGGGGTACACATACACCCGCACCATGCCATAGAGCAGCATCAGCAGGGCCCAAATCAGCTTCACTGCGCCCCCCATGGAGCCGAACACTGCGTTGCCGTCCACCAGATAATACACCGTGGCGAACCCGGCTGCCACATCCAGCAGCCCTATGGGCAGAGCCTGCTTCCAGTTGAGCTTCCAGGCCTCCCGGAAGCCGGGCCAGAACATGCCGGGCCGATCCCAGGCGCAGTTCAGGGCGCAGTAGCTCATGGCCGCCGTGGCCGGGCCCAGGAGCAGGGCCGAGGCCCCAATCAGGGCGGCCAGCACCGGGGCGGGCCAGTCCATGACAAAATACAGCATCAATGGCCCCAGCATGGTGACAATGCCGCCATGCTGCGCCGCATTGGCATTGATTAGGGAGGTCAGCCACATATAAAGGGGAAGGGTAATCAGGGCGTACACCAGATTCAGCTGAAGAAGGGGTAGGAAATTCCGCCCATATCGTTTCCAGAATCGGATAAAGGGTGGGTAGACATTGTCGTCTACGGCGTCGTTGCCAGGCTTGGTGAAATCCAAAAACCCGGGCCATCCGTTTGCCATTGTAGTGACCTCCTATGCTTCTTGTTTTATTCGCCTACAAAGGCTCCCTGCCGGGTCAGGGCATGGCGCAGGGCATCGACAGGCACCCTACGCACCGGGATATCGGCGGCAGCGG
>UROL01000021.1 GCA_900549495.1 uncultured Eubacteriales bacterium
AAGATCATTGTGCTGGAAAGCCTCACGCCGGTACTTCCCCCGAAGGAGAAAGAACAGCGCAAAAAAGAAATTGAGCGCTGTCTTTTTGAGGTGTTCAGCAAATATGGGGACAGATTTCCCTAATCATTCGCAACATTGTTGTCCGGGGCTGCTGATGGTATAATATAGTTGTAAGGTTGGTAGCTCCATTCCAACAAGGAAAGGAGCCCAATATGGAATTTATCAGAGAAGATTGTATTTACGCAAGACAGTCAGTAGACCGCAAGGACAGTATCAGCATTGAAAGTCAGATCGACTTTTGCAAGTATGAATTGAAAGGCGGGAGCTGCCGGGTATTCAAGGACAAAGGCTATTCCGGTAAAAATACGGACAGGCCGGAGTTTCAAAAGCTGCTGGGCGAGATCCGCAAGGGAAAGGTCAGGCGGGTCATCGTGTATAAACTGGACCGTATAAGCCGCTCTATTCTGGACTTTGCAACGATGATGGAGCTGTTTCAAGAGTACGATGTGGAGTTTGTATCCTCCACGGAAAAGTTTGATACTTCGACCCCGATGGGCCGGGCCATGCTGAATATCTGCATTGTATTCGCCCAGCTTGAACGTGAGACAATTCAGAAGCGTGTCACAGACGCCTACTATTCACGGTGCCTGAAAGGCTTCCACATGAGCGGACAGGCACCATACGGTTATCAGTTAGAGCCTACTGTGGTAGAGGGTATCCGCACAAAGAAAATGGTTGCCGACCCCGTAGCCGCCGACCATGTTCGGCTGATGTTTGAAATGTACGCTGAACCGGAAACCTCCTTCGGAGATATTACCCGATACTTCGAGGAACATGACATAAAAATTTATGGCAAATCCATGTTTCGTACATTTCTTTCCCAGCTTTTAAGAAACCCCGTTTACGCACAGGCCGATTTGGAGCTGTACGAATTTTTCAAAAGCCAGGGCGCAGCGATTATCAATGACGCTTCTGACTTTGCCGGAACAAACGGCTGCTATCTTTATCAGGGACGGGATGTGAAGGAGGACAAGGACAGGTGCTTAAAAGACCAGATACTTGTTATCGCTCCCCACGAAGCACTCATTTCCTCTGACACATGGCTGAAATGCCGGAAAAAACTTATGGCAAATACCACCTTCCAGCAGGGACGGAAACCGAAGAACACTTGGCTGGCCGGAAAAATCAAATGCGGGCATTGTGGGTATGCGCTGAAAGCCACCCATGTACCAAACAGTACAGGCTATTTCCGCTGCACCAAACGGACGGAAAACAAAGGTTGTCCGGGCTGCGGGAAAATCCGCAAAGAAGAATTTGAGCAATTCATTTTCTCGGCCATGCAGGAGAAGTTCAAAGACTTTCAGATACTCCACGGCAGGGAGGAAAAAGTCAATCCGAAGCTGACCGCCTATCAAGTGGAGCTGGCACAGGTGGAGGCAGAAATTGAAAAGCTGCTGGATACGCTGACCGGAGCCAATGCGACCTTGCTTGCCTACGCCAACAAAAAAATTGAAGAACTGGACACCCGACGCCAGACCATTTCAAAGGCAATCGCCGAATTGAGCGTTGAAACCATATCTCCCCAGCAGATAAAGAAGTTATCCTATTATCTCGACAACTGGGACAGCATAGATTTTGACGACAAAAGAAAAGCCGCCGATGGTTTGATCTCTACGATCAAGGCCACCAGCGACCGTGTTCAGATAGAGTGGAAAATCTGACATTTCCGCTCTATCGCCCCTCATTTCTATTTTATCTTGTTTGTACCCCTTGTACACCGATGTTTGCTTTGGTATCGGCTAATGCAATAAGTACTTTGACGTGGTCACCCATAGCAAAATATTTTCCATTTGCCGCCGCTCCATTCGTTCCATTCCTATACCTCCTGTAAATTCCGCTTCCCCGTCTCCGTGAACCATGCGCAGAAATTCCCAGCCATAGCGTTCGTAGAATCCAATATGGTTTGTAACCAAATAAACCGGAGAAATGCCCTTTGCTCGCAAATTCTCCACTGCTAATTTAAGCAGGCATCCGGCGATGCTTTTTTCAGCTCCTTGACAGTCCCGGTTTCGTTAAGCAAAAAATATGGAAAAATCCGCTGCCGCACAGGGTTCATCACCACTTCCGCAATTTCCGCCAGTGAGCGCCTCTCCTTAAGCCGTTCTATGCTATTATTATGTTCTCATTTTTAAGAATGTCAAGGGAGGAAGAAAAATCCGAACCCTTTCCCCACGGGGAAGAAGTCCGGATTTTGCATGTTTGGTGGACTTGAGGAGATTCGAACTCCCGACCCCCACAATGCGAATGTGGTGCGCTCCCAGCTGCGCTACAAGCCCATTTCTTTTACCGGGATATTATACCCTTTCCAGGTGCCAAAGTCAAGCGTTTGGGGCTGCGGCAATAATGAATTTTTGCCACGCAGGAGGGAATTGACATTTCTGCTCTTTCCCGATATGATAGAGGAAAACCAAAGGAATGGCGTTGTCTTCATGAAATTTCGGAAAATATATCTGGAAATCTCCAATATCTGCAATTTGCAGTGCAGCTTTTGTCCCGGTACCTGCCGGGAGGAGCGAAGGATGGGTGTGGCGGAATTTGAATTGCTGATGCCGAAGCTGCGGCCCTGGTCGGACTATCTCTATTTTCATCTGATGGGAGAGCCCCTGCTGCATCCCCAGCTGGGAGAATTTCTTTCCATTGCCCGTGCGTATCAGTTTCGGGTGATTCTGACCACCAACGGGACACTGCTAAAGGACAAACAGGCCCTGCTGCTGGGGGCCCCGGGGCTGCATAAGATGAATATATCGCTGCATTCCTTCGAGGCCAATGGGGCGGGAGTGCCCTTTGATGCCTATCTGGAGCACTGCTTTGCCTATGGTCAGGCGGCCAGTGGGAAGAAAATCACCGTTTATCGGCTCTGGAACCAGGGTGGACAGGCACAGCGTAACGGAGAGATTCTGGAGCGAATGGCCCGGTTCTTCCCCGGGAGCTGGAAGGAAGAGCCCCGGGGCACCCGGATTGGGGACAAGGTTTATCTGGAATATGGGGATAAATTTGACTGGCCCTCCCTGGAAGCGGCGGAAAATCAGGGCAGAAATTTCTGCTACGGACTGCGGGATCAAATTGGTGTGCTTTGCGACGGCACCGTGGTTCCCTGCTGCCTGGATTCTGACGGAAAAATTCCCCTGGGCAATCTGCTCCAGGGGAATATGGAAGAGATTTTGAATTCCCAGCTGGCCCGGGAAATTTACGACGGATTCTCCCAGGGCACTGCCCGCCATCCGCTGTGCAGGCGGTGCGGATTTGCCCGGCGATTTCAATAAATAGCTGCTTTTTCGGAGCCGCCCCGGCTGGGGCGGCTTATTCCACGCTTTTCAGGGCCTCTGCCATGTTGATTTTATCCAGGCGGAAATAGAAAATCACATCCACCGCCACAGCGGACAGGAGGGTAAGCGCAATGGAAATCAGCAGGGAGCGGCTCTGCAAAATGGGGCGAATCCAAATCAGGTCAATTTTGATTTGGCTGATAACAAAGCCCAGCAGCAGTCTGCCCAAGGGGATTCCGAAGACGGTGCCAAAGACGCTGAGCACCAGATTCTCCTTGAAGACATACATGGCTGTCTCCCTGGAATTAAAGCCCAGCACCTTGATGGTGGCAATCTCCCGAATCCGCTCGTTGATATTGATATTGGTCAGGTTATACAGCACAATTACCGCTAGAATTCCGGCGCAAATCACCACCACAACCACAACCAAATCCAGGGCAGCCATCATGGCATTCACTGTCTTGGCCAGCTCCTGGCTGACGGTGACATTGGCGACGCCGTCCTGCTTGTGAGCGGCGGCTCCGGCCACGCTGGGGTTCTTCCCCTCCCGCACCGAAATCAGCGCCATTTGCTGCTCCGGCAGCTCCCCCCACTGGTGCTGAATTGTCTCCGGGGATAGGATTGCATAATTATACACATGGTTTTCATAGATGCCGGAGACGGTAAGCTGTAGCTCCTTCATATCCGGGTTGCGAAGCCGGACGCTGTCGCCGATTTTTACATGGAGGATATCCGCAATTCCCGCCGAGAGCAGCACCTGGTCCATCCCCGGCATGGAGATTGGGGTTTCGTCCATATGCAGGTCGATGAAGTCCACCAGATTCCGGGGGGCTGCCATGATGTAAATGTCCCGGGTTTGGTCGGCTGCGGTAATCTCGCCGCTGACCTGATGGAAGAATAGAATCTGGTCGGAATAGGGTTCCATATTCTTGCGGAAGGCGGCCTGCTGGGCTTCGTCCCTGCCGCTGCGGAAATAAACCTCCACATCGTATTGGGTCACATCCCGGAACTGCACATCCACAATCTTAGAGATAGAATCCTGGATGCCAAAGCCGGTCATCAGCAGGGCTGTGCAGCCGCCGATGCCCAGGAGCATCATCACCAGCCGCTGGCGATAGCGGAAGATATTCCGGATGGCCACCTTGTTCAGGAAGCTGATGTGCCGCCACAGGGGCAGCCGCTCTATCAGCAGGGCCTTGCCGGAGGCGGGGGCCTTGGGGCGAATCAACTCCGCCGGAACCTCCCGCAGAGAGCGGTGGCAGCAGTACCAGCTAACCAGCATCATCGCCGCCGTGTATAGGGCGGTAACCGACAGAGCCATCTTCCAGTCGAAGCAATACTTGATTTTTGGGGTGATGAACAGCACCAGTTTATAGGCCTGCCAAAGCACCGCCGGGAAAACCACACTGCCCACAACCACACCGGCACCGCAGCCCACCACGGCGCTGCTCCCGGCGTATTTCAGGTATTTGGAGATAATCGCCCGGTTGCTGTAGCCAAGCGCCTTTAGGGTGCCAATCTGGGTGCGCTCCTCATCCACCATGCGGGTCATGGTGGTAATGCAGACCAGGGCAGCCACCAGCAGGAAAAAGGCCGGGAATACCCGGGCAACCCCCGCCACAATGTCGGAGTTGCTGTCCAGGGAGCTATAGCCGATATTGGTATTGCGGTCCAGCACATACACATCCGTGTGGGTGATGCCGTCGATGGTCTGTGCAGCCTCTTCCAGTTCCCGCTTGGCATCGGCCAGCTTCTGCTCCGCCTCGTCGAACTGCTCCTGGGCCTCCCGCTCCGCCTGGGCCAGAGCGGACTTTCCGTCCTCCAGCTCCTGTTTGTGGGTTTCCAGCTCCCGCCAGCCGGTTTCGATTTCCTTTTCCGCCTGGCGCAGCTCCCTCTCCGCACTGCGTATTTTCTGGCGGCCTTCGGCAAGCTGCTGGTGGCCATAGACGATTTGGCCGTTCATGGAGGTCAGCTGATTGCCAATCTCCGCATAGCCATCCATAATCATCTGCCGGGCGGCACGGATTTCCTCCCGCTTACCCAGCAGATCCTGCTTTTGGGCCTCCAATTCAGACTGTTGCTGGGTGACCTCCTCCAGCTTGGCATTCAGGGCATCCCGCTGCTGGGTCAGCTCCTCCACCTGGGCCGCATACTGAGCCTTTTCCGCCTGGCATTTTTCCAGGGCATCTCTGGCTGCTTGCAGGACGCTTTCCGATGCGCCGACCTGCTCTAAATTGTCCAGGGCCTGCTGGGCCAGATTTTCGTTCAGCTCTGCAATTCTCAGCATGGATTCCAGGGGGCGCAGGGCCACCTCGATTTGCACCAGGCCGGTTTTGATTTGGGTGATGCCGGATTTGATTTCCATCAGGCCGGCATTGATTTGAACCAACCCCGCCTCCACCTGCTGGGAGGCCGCTTCCAGCTCCACTTCCTTGGCCTCCAGCTGGGAGCTGGCGTTGCTCAGCGCACCCTGCCCCCCGGACTGGGCGGATTGCAGCCTTTCCTCTGAGCTGGTTAAGGTCTGCTTGTTGGCTTCCAGCGCTTCCCTGCCGTCGGCCAGCTGCTGCTCCGCCTCCCGGAGCTGGGCTTCGGCATCCTGGATTTCCTTCTGGCCGTCCTCCAGCTGCTGGCGGGAATCGGCCAACTGCTGCAAAGCGTCCGTCTTCTCCCGCTGGTAATCCGCCAAGCCCTGATTGTAATCCGCCAGTCCGTCCTCATAGGCCTGGCGGGCCTCCCGGAGGGCGGAGTCCAGGCGCTGTTGGGCATAGGGCTCCAGCAGAGGCTTGATGGTGTCCGCCGCTGCCGTCAGGGCATCGTTGTACTCCTGGGAGTAGACAGTATACTCCCCGGGAATGGTTACATGAATCTCCGTGTAGTAGCTCACATCGAAGGCATCTTCCGGCACAAAGAAGTAATTGGTAATGCTGCCGCTGCCCACGGAGGTATTGCCTCTGGTATTGTCCATATACAGCGGCGTGCTCACCAGGCCCACAACGGTAAAGCAATCCTGGGTCAGCTGGTTCAGGGAGGCTGTGGAATTGTCGCCGGAAATCACCACGGTCTGGCCGATGGCATCCTTTTTGTTCCGGAAGCCGTCTGCCAGGCACTCGTTGGGGGCGGTGGGCATTCTGCCCTCCAGGAGCACCAGCTTGTTAATCTGACTGGGGAGGGTATAAAAGCGGTAGACGGCAGACTCCGCCCCCTCCTCCTTGTCCACAATCAAATCGGAGTAAAATACCCCCTCTGCCATCTCCACCCCCGGGAACCGAGAAATGGCAGGCAACTGCTCCTTGTCCCAGCCGTAGGTGCTGAGCAGGCGCAAATCGAACATGTTCTGCCCATCCGTATAGGCCTGGCCGGTGGCCACCATGTCCATTTTTGTGGAACGCAGGCCCACAAAGATGCCTGCTCCCAGAGCAATGATCATGGCGATGGCAATATAGCGCCCCAGGGATTTGACAATCGACCGGCGGAGGTTCCGCCGCATCATATTTCGCCTCATTACCATTCAATCTCCGCAATGTCCATTGGATGTTCGTTGATTTCAATGCTGCAAACCGTGCCGTTTTTCACCCGGATGACCCGATCGGCCATGGCTGTCAGGGCGCTGTTGTGGGTGATGATCACCACGGTCATGCCGGTTTTCCTGCCGGTGTCCTGAAGCAGCTTCAGAATAGCCTTGCCCGTCTGGTAGTCCAGTGCGCCGGTGGGCTCGTCGCAGAGCAATAGCTTGGGATTCTTGGCCAGCGCTCTGGCAATGGCCACCCGCTGCTGCTCACCGCCGGAAAGCTGGCTGGGGAAATTCTTCATCCGCTCCTCCAGCCCCACGTCCTTTAGAACCTGGGCTGCGGGCAGCGGGTGCTTGCATATCTGGTTGGCCAGTTCCACATTTTCCAGGGCGTTCAGGTTGCCAATCAGATTGTAGAACTGGAATACAAAGCCCACATCCATCCGGCGGTACTGGGTCAGCTCCCGCCGGTCCATGCCGGAGATGTCCCGACCGTCCAGCAGCACCTTCCCCGTGGTTAGGGCATCCATCCCCCCAAGAATATTCAGCAGGGTGGTTTTACCGGCACCGGAGGGGCCCACAATCACCACCAGCTCCCCCTTCTCAATCTGGAAGGTGGCATCGTGGAGGGCGTTGATTTTCACCTCGCCCATCTGGTAGGTCTTTCCCACATTTTCAAATTCCACAAAGGCCATGGCGATTCCCCTTATTTCTTCCCGCGAAATACCAGCAGCTTGCTGCCCACATAGTTCAGCACCACCACCAGGACGCTGGTAATCAGCTTCCACACAATGCCGTTCCATTGCAGCATGTCCACTGCCAGGAACAGAATCCCGGTTTCCACCAGCCAAGAGGCCACCCGGGTGCCCACAAACTTCACAAACTCCGGGGCCACCACCTTCATCGACCAGTCGTGGCTCTGGAACACAAAGGGCTTGTTGGTCAGATAGGCAAAAATCACCGCAAACACCCAGGCAATGGAATTGCTCAGGGATGCCGAATGCAGATAGTGCAGGCAGGGAATGTAGACAATATAATTGACCAGGGTGGTAAGTACGCCGAAGATGAGATAAATAATCTCGCTGCGGTATTTTTCCAGGAGCTTTTTGATTTTGAGAAGCATAAAAAATCACCTCATAGATAAAATAAAAATTGCCACTTGACAATCCAAAATAATTCGATATAATTATACCGATAAAAGAACTAAGGAGCTGAATGTTATGAAACTTGCTTTCTTTGATACCAAGGCCTATGATATGCCCGGCTTTGATACCTGCGCCCAGGGCACGCCCCTGGAAATCAAATACTTCGAAACCCGTCTGAACGAGGATACCGTCTCTCTGGCCGCCGGATATGATGCCGTGTGTGTCTTCGTCAATGACATTGTGAATGCCGCCGTGGTAGACAAGCTCTGCTCTTACGGTGTGAAGCTGCTGGTGCTGCGCTGCGCCGGCTTTAACAATGTGGATATCGCCGCCTGCCAGGGTAGGCTCCGGGTATTCCGGGTGCCTGCCTACTCCCCCCACGCAGTGGCAGAGCACGCCATGGCGCTGCTGCTGACCATCAACCGCCGGACCCACAAGGCATATATCCGCACCAGAGACTTCAATTTCAGTCTACAGGGCTTCGTGGGCTTCGACCTGTACGGCAAGACCGTGGGCGTGGTGGGTACCGGCAAGATTGGCCGGGTGTTTGCCGACATCTGCAAGGGCTTCGGCATGAAGGTTGTGGCATATGACAAATATCCCAACCCCGATACCGGACTGGAATACACCACCCTGGACGAGCTTTTCGCCCGCTCCGACATTATCTCCCTCCACTGCCCCCTCACCAGCGAAACCCGGCATATGATAAATGCCGACTCCATTCAGAAGATGAAGAAGGGCGTGACCATCGTCAATACCTCCCGGGGCGCTTTGATTGACACCGAGGATTTGATTAACGGCATCAAGGAGAAGAAGGTGGGCGCTG
The DNA here is from genome assembly GCA_900549495.1 of uncultured Eubacteriales bacterium. Taxonomy (GTDB): domain Bacteria; phylum Bacillota; class Clostridia; order Oscillospirales; family Oscillospiraceae; genus Faecousia. Next base: position 8,806 of record UROL01000021.1, read on the forward strand.
CCTGCCTGGACGTGTATGAGGAAGAGGGCGACCTGTTCTATGAGGATTACTCCGGCCATGTGGTGCAGGACGATACCCTGGTGCGGCTGATTGCCATGCCCAATGTGATTGTCTCCTCTCACCAGGCCTTCCTGACCCAGGAGGCGCTGAACAACATTGCCGCAACCACGGTGGACAATGTGCTGCAATTCTTCCAGGGTACCCCCAACACCCAAACCGAGGTCTGCCTGAATAAGTAAATCCCCATTTCCCCTGCCGCATATGCGGCAGGGGATTTTTGGCGGTGGGTCTGACAAGTCTTCCAGGCCACTGCACATTTTGCTTCGGATTATTATACCAAAAAGCGCCGACTATGTAAAGGATTTTAGCAGGATGTTCTACCGTGCACCTTCTGTCTTTCTATAAAGCGCCCTCACCTTTTGGCGAAAACCCCAATTTTTGCATTGTCTCTTAAAACGCAGTTGCATTTTTTCCCTCCGTCTGTTATAATAGAACAAAATTTCTATTATAGAAAAGGAGCGGCCGGAATGCACTACCCATGGATTGATGAATACCTGCTGCGTCTTCCCGGCGTAACCAAGGATTTGCAGCCGGAATGGAACTGGATTCGCTATAAAATCGGGGATAAGATGTTTGCTGCCATCTGTCTGGGTGCAGGGGGGCTCCCCTATTACATCACCTTCAAGCTGGAGCCAGCTGAGGGAGACTTCTGGCGGCAGCAGTATACGGACTTTCTGCCCGGCTACTATATGAATAAGCTCCACTGGAACTCTGTCCGGGCAGAGGGCAGCGTACCGGGTGACCTGCTGAAAACCCTTCTGGAAAAGTCCTATCACCTGGTGCTGGGTAGTTTCAGTAGGAAAAAGCAGCAGCTTCTGCTGCAACAGGAGGAATAAACATGGCGTTTGATTATAAGAAAGAATATAAGGAATTCTACCTTCCCAAGGGGAAGCCCGAAATTGTACAGGTGCCCCCTATGAATTACATTGCCGTAAGAGGCAGCGGGAACCCCAACGAGCCTGGCGGCTCCTATCAGCAGGCCATGCAAATTCTGTACGCCATAGCCTATACTCTGAAAATGAGCTATAAAACCGACTATAAAATGGAGGGCTTCTTCGAATATGTGGTGCCCCCGCTGGAGGGCTTTTGGTGGCAGGAGGATGTGGCCGGTGTGGATTACAGCCGCAAAGAGGATTTCCGCTGGATTTCCCTTATCCGTCTTCCGGATTTTGTCACGGAGCGGGACTTTCAATGGGCAGCAGAAACCGCTGCTAAGAAAAAGGGCATCGACTGCTCCAAGGCGGAATTTATGACTGTAGCAGAAGGCCTGTGCGTCCAGTGCATGCACCTGGGGCCCTATGATGCAGAGCCCGCCACCGTGGCAAAAATGGATGCCTATCTGAAGGAAGCGGGATACAAAAACGACTTCTCCCGCCAGCGGCTGCATCACGAAATTTACCTGAGCGATGCCCGAAAAACGCCCCCGGCGAAGCTGAAAATCGTAATCCGCCACCCCATTTGCAAGCTCTGAACAGCGCCGCCGCAGCGTTCCCTGGCTGCGGCGGCGTTTGCCAACTGTATAAAATTCACCCCGGACAGTTCTCCTCCGGCAGAGGGCTGCCGCTTCTTATACAGAAATCCCGAATAATGTTCAGAATTCTCTTTTCATAAAACACCCCGCCGCCATGGGCGGCGCAGTCCGCAAGCTCGTAGTATTCCACCCGGTGGCCGGTGGTGCGCAATGCCCGATACAGTGCCCGGCTATTTTCCACCGACACCACCGGGTCTTTCTCCCCATGAATCAGCAGCACCGGGGGAAGGGATATATCCGGCGTGACGTAGGGCGGGCAGGAGGCTTTGTGCAGGGCAGTTTCTTGCCCCTCCACCTGTTTCAGGCCCAGAAGGGCGGCTGTAGGGCGCACCTTCATCCAGGGCGGAAGGGGTGCCTGGGCGCAGATGGTCAAGTCCATGGCACCGCTTTGCCCAATCACTCCCGAAATCGGCGGGAGACGGCCACACAAGCCATGGGCGCAGAGCAGCACCGCCATCATGGCAATATGGGCACCGGAGGAACTGCCCATGAGAAAAATCCGTCCGGTATCGATATGAAAATTCTCCGCAATTTTGGGGATGTATGCCAGAGCGTGGCATACATCCTCCACCTGCGACGGGAAGGGCGCCAACTCCGACTCCCGGTATTCCATTGCCGCCACAACAAATCCCAATTTGGCCAGGGCCGCATACTGGGGGATATCATTGTACATTTCCTGCTTATGCCACGCAGAGCCGGGAATCAGAAGAATCAGCGGGTAGTCCCTTGCCTGCTCCCCCTGATGGGGAAACAGCAGCTGTAGGTGCCGCTGGCAGACACCATCGTTATAGTATTCCCAGTTGGGAGAATAGAGAATCTGCAATTCTCCGGCAGGCATTTTTACCTGAATCCGTTTCTTCATTGGCCCTTTCCTCCATCGCCTGTCCCGGATGGCAAATATCCGCAACAAAATCCCCTTGAATACATGCTCAAAAATTTTCAAGCCAATGCAGCACTATTTCTCTTCACGAAATATCGAGCACAGGCAGGCATCCACAGATTTCCATTGGGCTGAAATCTGCAATGTCTTCCCGGTGCGCTCTGATTGATAGACCGCACCCGAATCCGTATCTGCGTAGAGGTCATATTCCCCCAGGGTGATTTCGCCGTCCATTTTACACCTGGTCCCAAATTTCAGCCATTTTTCCGGAGTGTTTGGCAGACGGCTTAAATCCTCTATGGAAATATTGTATGGCGAAAGGTGCTGCCTGTCCGCAAGCTGCGGAACCCCAAAAACGGACAGTTTGCTTGCAGGAATCTTGAATCCGCCGGGAATGGCACACATCGTTCTAAATAGCTCCATTCCGTTTGCAGCCGTATACAGTGTCAGCAAATCCTCCGGAATACTGCGCCGATAGGATTGCACAAGATGTTGCACCAGCTCCCGGGGGAACCCTTCTTTTCCCATATATTGTATCACACAATTCTACCCCGCACAATGCAGAAAGTCCAGCGGAAGGATTGTCCAATGGCTGCGGCCCTGTTGCGGAAATGGGCTGGTTTTTCTGCTTATTATTCACAAGCTGTGGACTTTTCCCCGGCAGTATGATACACTTTTTCCTGAAAAACCAGAGGAGAGGAAAAGCAGGATGGAAAGGATGTTTATAGAATACCGGGAAAAGCTCCTGGCGCAGCTGGCCCTTGAGTTCAACTGCACCCCGGCAGATTTACAGGCTAAGGAGAATATCGTCACCCTCCCGGCGCTGAAAGAGGGGCGAAGGCTCTACAGCTCCCACATGCCATTCCTGCAAATGGTGACCCTTGGGGGAAACACCGTGATTATGGCGGACGAATGCCTGCACCCCTTCCTGCACAGCCTAATTGGGAAGGTGGAGGGACACTTTCTGTTTGAATTGGACAATCTCGCCAAGCTAAATGGGGAGCTGCGGAAATATGGCTATCAGATGAATCCCACCCACCATATGTTCCTGCCCGGCTGCAATATCCGGATGGAGGCTTGCTGCCAGGTGAAGTGGCTTTACGGTAGCGAGATTCAGCCCTTCTACGGCGATTCCCGGTTCCCCAATGCCATCGCCTACCCTGCCCCCTGCCCTATGCGGCCGGACAGAATCGTTGCCGTTGCCTACCATGGGGACACCATCCTGGGCATGGCAGGCTGCTCAGAGGATGGGCCGCATTGGCAGCAAATCGGTATTGATGTCCTACCGGAATACCGCTCCCGAGGAATTGGCTCGTATCTTGTAAATGCACTGAAAAATAAGATTGTCGCCATGGGGGACATCCCATTCTACGGCACCGCCGCCGCAAACATCCGGTCACAAAATATCGCCATCCACTGCGGTTTCCGGCCGGCCTGGGTAGAAACCGAAGCCCAAAAAATCAGAGACAGCTCCCAGGCATAAATACCCCCGCCTAGACCCGAAGAAAGAGCGCCGCTGAGAATACAGCGGCCCAGAAATTACAAAAGCACCCGGTTTCACTAGAAAACCGGGTGTTTTTCTGGAGCTAGTGACCTGACTCGAACAGGCGACCTTCTCATTACGAGGGTTGGTCGATGTGTTTTATATTGTTCAGTTTCTTGTAATAATGTTTTGACTTTTTAATGATTCTCAGGAAAAAGCAGCTAAAAGGCACTCTATTTTTGAGTGCCTTTTTTCAGCGTTTACTACCGTGTTCACACACCTGTTAGGCAAATGTTAGGCAAGCGAATAACCTCTACCAATTCTTAATCCGCACATACTTAGGGCGTGCCTCTGGACTGTTAAACAGAAAATTTTGATACTCTAGTAACAGCTCAACGGATGCACCCTTTTTTATTTTTTCCTTGTACTCCGAACACTTTTCACAAAACGAATTAAATGTATCTGTGTATTTAGGAGCAGCCCTGTATTCATCAGCTCTCCACCTAAGTCTTTCGTACTCTGCCAGCCTCTTTTTCTCCAATTTGTCCTTTATTGCTTTCACAGCCTCCGCACAGGAATAATCTCCGTATTCAGGGAAAGGCGAATGGCGACTACAATACTTTACCTTTAAGTTCGATGTCAAAAAATATCTTCCACAATGAGCACATTTGGAGATGGAATATCTATTGTAAACACAACAGTGTACCAATGAAAAAACAAAATCTACCATTGTGCGGCATGAATAATACCGGAACACATTGGGGTCAAACTCAGACTCCTCAATAGCCTGTTTATCAAGTATGCGCCATTTGTCTAACTCTTTTGAGAATCTTTCAAAAGCCAATAGTGTTAGGATGGAGTTAATATTTCTATACCTGTCTGATGATTCACCTTTTTTGTATTCGATGCTGATTCCATAAAAAGATCGGAAATCATCAAAATTCTCCAGATTAGCCTTTTTCAGGTAATCAGTTTTCTCAAAATAATCAGATAGCAGCTGCCATGCACCCCTTGGGTCTGCATAATTAAAGAACTCGTTCGACTGCACACCATGTTCAAATCGTTCGGTTAGCTTCTCGTATATTTCACATAAAAATGTTTCAGCAGAATATTGGTAAACACTTTTCGTTGAAAACAAATAGACCGTTCCACTCCGTATCTCTAAACTGACAACCGACTCAGCTTCTTTTGCCATGGTTCCTTCTCCTGAAATGTTTCGTATTTTCAATTCTAATTATATCATCGAAAAATACCAAAATCAACAACAAAAAGTGAATTAAAATGAAGTCACCAAACGAAAGGAAAGGAGCCTTTACGAAAATGGAAAATACAATCCCGGTTTTTTTATCTATCCGTGAAACGGCGAAATCTGGAATTCTTACAGAGTATCGGTTACGCTGCATGGAAAAGTCTGGAGAACTGCCCTGTATCTACGCTGGCAAAAAATGCCTCATCAATGTTGACTTGCTCATTGCACAGCTCAATGATTTACAGAAAGGAGGTACTCAAAAATGACCCAATGTGAACGCATTCTCCGCCACCTCCAGGACGGTAACACACTGGCCCAGGCCGAGGCCTTTTTGGAGTATGGAGTCGGCCGACTGTCTAGCCGAATATGTGATCTCCGGCGGGCGGGCTACCCTATCAAGGGCGAGTTCGTCACCCAGAAAAACAGATACGGGGAGCCTTGTACATTTGTTCGGTATTCGCTGAATGAAACCAAGGGGGCTTGATTATGGCCGCTCTGAGAGATAAACATCCATCCTGGTTCAAGCTGAAAACCGAGCGGCGGCAGCTTATCAAAGAGTTGCCACCGGAAACGGCAGTCACCGTTCTTCTAGCCTGTCTGGATTATTTGGAAATCGGAAGTTTTCCTGATTCCATGCATCCGATTGAGAGAATCGCCGCTTCTGCTTTTCTTCCTGACTTGGAAGAAGCCTGGGCAAAGTATACCAAACGGGTATCAAATGGCTCAAAGGGAGGTGCCCCCAAGGGCAATAAAAACGCCCAGAAAACAAAACAACCATACGGTTGCATTCGCCCCCATATGGGGCCATTCGGGGCAGAAGTAGAAGAAGACCCCCTAAAGGGGGATTCTTCTACTAACTGGGGTGTAGATAATAGGGACGGGGAACCACCCCTTTGTGGGGGCGGCCCCCCTACCCGGTTCTATGTGGATAATGCTACCGGGAAAGTGGTTGACAGAGGGGAGGCGTGGGGATGAACCCGGAACAATATCTTTGTGGGGCTATCCTGATTTCCGGCGAATCAGTCATAAAAGCCATACGAGGCATTGTCACCCCTGATTGTTTCCAGCTGGAAACCTACCGGGCAATCTTCACAGCTGCGCTTTCTCTAACGGAGAGCGATTCCCCCGTTGACCCGGTTTCTATCGCCGCCACAGCGAAGCGGCAGGGCGTGGAGCTTTCAAACAAGCTTCTTTTGGAGCTGATGGAGATTGTACCGACTGCGGCGAATTGTGTTGACTACGCCCACCGTGTGGCGGAGGATGCCCGCACACGGGCTGTAAAGGAATTAGCTGAGCGAATACAGAGCGATACCGTTTCCAGCGCTGACGAGCTTTTAGCGACTTTGCAGCGAGAGACCGAGGCAATACGGGGCAGCAGCTACCAGCGAGGGCTATTGACCCCCAATGATACCCTCCACCGCTTCATGGACTATGTGGTTCGAGCCGGTGAAAAACGGGATAACTTCATTTCCACGGGTTTTAAGGGGCTGGACAGCATTTTAGGCGGCGGTTTCATTCGTGGCGGTCTGTACATACTGGGGGCACGCCCAGCCGTGGGCAAATCCACCTTTGCTGTGAACCTTGCCGACAACATCAGCGGAAATACCTTGTTCGTCAGCCTGGAAATGACCCCTGAGCAGATCACCGCTAAGCGAGTTTCCCGCCGCGTCGGGTTATCTTCTTCCCGCTTGCTATCCGGTCAGCTGTCAGATCAGGCATGGGAGAAAGTGGCAATGGCTTCCAGCGATATTTCCCAGCGGGGCTTGTATTTGAACAGCCGGTATGATTTGACCGTTCAGCAAATTGCCCTACTGGCCCAGGCCGTGCCGGAACTGCGGGCCGTGATTGTGGATTATCTCGGGCTGATTCAGCCCGCCACCCGAAGCGCTTCAACCTACGAAAATATTTCTCAAATCAGCCGGGAGCTAAAGCGCATGGCTATTTCGCTGTCTCTTATACACATCTCCGAGCCCACGAGACCGAGGCTGATCTCGTA